>JAKZUU010000034.1:0-4073 GCA_047516405.1 Candidatus Nitrosopumilus sp.
GGAGAGACGCTGTATGTGATACGAGAAAGCAGAGGCAAGGACGTCATAAGAGAGGTGCTGGGAGACGACTGGAAGGGCACGATTGTGTGTGATGGCTGGACCGCATACAAGGGTTACAATATTCAGAGGTGCTGGGCCCACATATTGCGCGAGATCAGGGACGTCGTGCGCAAGAACCCTGACTGTCAGGAGGCAAAACAGATGCTGCGCGTCCTCACAAATGCGTACAGACGTGGAACGGATGCCCAAGAAATGTCCGAATCCCAAGCAGAAGACATGGAAACATTTGAGTTTCGGCGCAAGCTGTACAAGTACCTGCGCAGGCGCATACGCGGAATCCTCAAAATCCGGACCGATTGCGAGGATCTGCAAAAGTTCCGCACCAAGCTTGGCAACGCGTACGAGGATCTGTTCCGATTCATCCTGGATCCGCGCATTCCTCCAACCAACAACGCCGCAGAACGCGGGCTGCGCGAGATCGTCATACACCGTAAAATCCGCGGTTCCATCAGATCAGAGGACACCATGGAATGGCTGGGATACCTCTTCACATGTATCACAACATGGAAGATGCGCGGTCTGGACCCGTTAAAAGAGATGGCAGCATATATCTAAAACGATTCATACCTTGGCATCGTCGCCGGCATGGAGGTTGTACTGCTCCATACGCTCTATCAGTTCCAAGCGTGTACGCTGTGCCGCCGCTATTCTCTTATCAATCCTGACACAGTCCTGAACTTTCCGGTCATACTTTGCTTTCATATCCAAGTAACTGCGTTCTAAACGGTCCGTCTCTTCTTCGATCCTGTCAGTTTCTGCTTTTAGTTCAAGGTCTTCTTTTTCGTAGTCTGGTTTGGTCAATACCTTGGTTGCAAAAAAGAGTTATTTAATGATCTAAAGCAGCTCAAAATCATCTTTTTGTAAACAAATTTACCGTGTCATATTTCTACCATATGCTCGGGTCAGGCGTGAAAAATGTGCCTATGTCACGTGAACAATTACTCTTTTTTTATTGAATTAATATTTGAGAAAATTAATGTTGCTTTTTTAGTTCTAGAGTACATGTTATATGTATAATACCGTTTATTATAAAGTCACTTTTTTAAATTCTATAATATTGAATGCTGTGAGGCTGGTTGAAGATTATTCATTTGATTATTTTTTATTACATGTCTTATAACGCATTTGATAATTCTCTAAAGTAGGTTTAAATAATTCTATGTTTATGCGATAATCTGCATTTAATAATGCAGTTAACAAATAGTGCTTTATTTTTGATTTTCATAGAAATTGCAAAATATTTTGTTCTGTATTATTACTCCTAATTGTCAAGAATAACACAATTGTTTAATTTTGGATTTGCAATAAATTTTGTATAATAATCAATACTTGAAATTATAACATTTTTTTTAGATTGAAATTTGTAACAGTGTGAAAATATAGTGTTAACCCACTAATTTAACAGTCTCAAAAACACGTAATGACTATCACTTTAACTTAACATGGAGATGAAAACATCCGAATTTTGACCAGTGTACAAATTCATACTCAGCACCCGATAACTTCACAGAACCCTATGTGGCACGTAGATACAATCCTGCAACTTCTGCTATGGCAACTATGAATATCATCGATGAATTTGGGGTAGAAACAATACTTACAGATCTTAAGAAAAAAATTCCATCTTTGAAAGATAAAAAAGCATTTTTACTGGTTAATTCAACTGGCGGAAATGTTAGTTCCGCATACAAAACAGCAAAAGCAATACGTGAGTCATTCAAGGATATTACCGTATTCGTACCTCATTACGCTTTGAGTGGCGGTACAATGCTGGCACTGATTGGAAATAGAATTAGAATGGGTATGATGAGTCAATTAAGTCCATTAAATGTACAATTGTATTATAACAACCAACAAGTATCTGTTAACTCATTATTTAGAGCAAAGCAAACCTTAGATGAAGAATTCCAGACTAAAAAACCAGAAGAAATACCTTATCCTGATAAACATTTAGTAGAAAGTTTAGATCCTATAATTTTACAAGAATGGGGAGGGATTCAAAAAGAAGGAATTATCTATCTAAAAGAACTTTTAGAAAAAAGCGAATATAATAAAAAATTAGTAGATAGTCTAATCGATAAATTAGTTTTTCAATTTCCAACACATGGATATGTCATTCATCGTGATCATGCTAAAGAATTAGGTATGAAAGTTGAATTTGATGATGAGGATGACGAAGCATGGAGACAAATGCGTTATTGGCTATCAAAATATATCGTACAACAAACAGATCGTCATTTTATCCGATATGTCATGCCAAAAAAAATCAAAAAGGTTTCTAAAAAGCAAACATCAAAAAAGACTCGATCAAAAGTACAAAAAATCAATACAAAAACACTGAAAAAAACTAAAAAATAGAAAAGATGTTATTGTTTCATCCATTTATCAAATGCAATTTTGGCATCATCATTTAAAATATCCTCTAACTTTGTTTCTATTTTACGAGTTCTGGAAACTTGCAAGGATGATTTCATGATTATGGTACGTAAAATTACTATTTAAAAACGATCCTATAGATTCTACGCAAATGATAAAAATTATTTTGATTCCTTTAACTCTTGTTCAAGTACCTCTGTCAATTTGACAATGTCCTTTTTAGAAGTGATTATTAGTTAGTGTCGCATCTAAGCAGTGTCTTGAAGAGTAAACTTCCTGATGTAAATACAGTTGCCTTGAGAAAATTCCTCGACGAAGGTGATGCCATGGCCATCGTTGATCAAAAGAAGACTGACCCTTTTCAATCATTTCTCTCACGAATAAACAAAGATGATATCGTCGTTGATTCTCTGAAATTGCACTATGAATGCATACTGACACTGTATATACTCAGGTCCGGTGTCTGCGTAGGCACAAAAAAATGCGACATCCTGTAAAATCACGCCTAGAAACGAATGGGACCTGAGTGCATACCTGACACTGTCTGGAAGGTATAAAGCAGACTATTTTAAAAGCGCCACCCACACCATCTCAGTTGATTCAAACGTTCATGACGTATATCTGGGCGGCAAGACTTTTCCTGCCCGCCCAAAGTCCAAATTTGAGAAGACACTTGGCGGCAGTAAAAGAAGCAACAAGATCGATCTAAAGCTAGACGAGCATGTCTTTATTGACCGAAACGATCAGCTGATATTGGATCGTTCAGGGAAACCCACGACGTATTCTTTCAAGTCTGATCAAGAGAGTACTGAAAACTATCCGCAGCAGATACTCAAAGGGAATCAGCCAAATATCAAGAAACTAGAGATAACACACGATACGGCGATCCAAAAACTTGAATCTAGATTAAAACAGTCACTTGATACGGACATTAGAGATCTTACTGACGAGTTTATTTTGCAGGAAATAAGTGAGATTTACATTCCTATATTTGAGGCAAGATTGATAGGCCCAAAGCAAAAGGCCGGCGTACTTCGCATAGATGCCGCCAGAAAAAAAATCATCTAGGTGTATCTGCAATTGATTTTATTCCAATGGCCACCTCAGATAAATTCAAAGCTGTGACATCCATTGTAAATTTCGATGATGCTGTAAATCGGTACATTATCTGCTGTGTATTGTTTTGCAAAACTGCCTGCCATACTGCGACTTGAATGACTGCACCATCAAGGCTTTGAGGCCCACTGCCTGACTCACGCCTGTAAGGGCATCAAAACATATTCTACTTTTGTATCCCTTGAGGACTAGCAGACGGCATCTTATAATTTTACAAGCTTTCTGAATTCCGCATCATCGTGCAGTGTCTGAAAAATAGGCTCCTCCTTTGCCCAACTTCTAATAACTTTTGGACCATTCGATATTGACTGTTTTAACAACTCCAACGCCTGTGGATACCTTCCCAGCGCCGCACTGCTGCGGGATTTGGCATATATGATATTCACATTATCTTTGTGCCTTGACAAGATCTTGTCAAAAATTTCTATTGCCTTCTCATGCTTGCCAATTTCTGCCAACTCTATTCCCATGTGAAAAAAGGCATCCATGTGGCTGGGATTTTTTTTATGCACCCTGCTAAA
>JAKZUU010000035.1:0-5377 GCA_047516405.1 Candidatus Nitrosopumilus sp.
CCTGCTGCAAGAAGAGCATAGGCTTCGGCAGGACTGTCTACTGGGATATACTCTGTATCAGGATGGTTCTCATCGAGCCATGACTCTATCTCATAGCCGTTAATTGTGATTAGTGTCAGTCCCTCATCGTCAATATTCAGGGTAGTATCATTTAGGGATACCATGGAAGTCTTGATCGTATAGTGGGGCGATGTAAAACTCATGTATTCCAGTCTTTCAGGTGTAGAGGTCACCATGTACATGATCTCTGCGTTTCTCTCCTCGACTGCCATTAATGCATCAACCCATGTCTCTGCTGCAGGGACAGGTACCAGGTCTGCACCAGAGATGGCCTCAAACTCTGCAATGTAGTCCAGTGTTATGCCCTGAAGATTGCCAGATTCGTCAGCGTACTCTATTGGCGTCCATCCAGGATCAAATGAGACGCGTATGACAGGATTGTCTGCCAGCCATTGTGCCTCCTCGGATGTGAATATGCCAGTTGATGATGATGGAGTTGCAGGTACAAGTTCTATACCTCTACTCTGCATAAGATCATATGTCTCATCGTAAAGACAGACAGGTGTTTGTGATTGTCGAATGTAAAGTTCTCGCGAGTCGTTACATTGGATGTCATGCATGCCGACACCGTCTTTCAGCTGCTTTGCAGGTGACGGATAGGTTTCAGATACCATCTGTTCGTCTGATTGGGCATGTGCGATATTTACAAAATTTAGGGTAGTATGTTGACCGTCTTCTATCAAATCCGTGCCTGATGCAAACAATCCTAGATTAAGAAATATTATTGCTACAAACAGTGTGAACAGACTACCAAGAGTAAAAGAGATGCCGTGTTTAGTCATAACATCCGCTCCATTTGAGTATAATTAAGAATCATAACAGCAGAACCTATATTAAGAATCGCCATTGTATTAGTATGAAATATTTAGTTTATAAATATTTGCAGATGTAATTTTGTCCCTATTGTACGAAAATCATGTCGATTAGCTAAAGCTAAGCAGATGTCTGAAGATTACTTTAAGATTCATAGATCAAAGAAATCAATGAAACAAAAACTAACAGACAAATCTATTCGATACATTATCAGGGAATTGAAGAAGGGCAAAAGTACCAAGATGCTATCAGAGGAAATCAATGTGACGCAGCGACATGTTCAGCGGCTGCAGGCAGAATACCTCAAGACGAAAACAGTTCGTATCCAGCGTCCTGCAGGCCGGCCAAAGAGTCACGGACCATCTGATGAGGAGATCAAGACAGTCCTTGAGGCACACCACCTAAAACCAGATGGAGTGGTACGAGCAGCAAACCTGCTCAAGAGAGAGGGACACAATATAAGCTATTATCATGTATACAACATAATGAAATCCAATAATCTGGTTGTCAACTCTCCTGCAAAGTCAAGGAAGCGCAAGTGGATCAGATTCGAACGCCTGCATTCGAATGCCATGTAGCATACAGACTGGCATGCAATGAAGGATCCACGCATGAAAGGCCTGAATTTAATCACATATCTGGATGACTCCTCCAGGTGTGTTACAGGAGCTGCATTGTTCAAAGAAGCTACCTCCGAGAACGCCGTGATTGCACTGCATCAGGCTGTAAGCATGTTTGGCGTGCCTGCAACCATCCTCTCTGACAACGGCTCATGTTTTGTTGGCAGGGGCAACCGTAAGAAGAAGACAGGCACGTGGACGCCGACACTGTTTGAAAACGAGTTATTGAATCTCAAAATAGGACTGATCAATTCAAGGCCATACCATCCGCAGACCAACGGAAAACTGGAGAGGTTTCACCGAACCATTGAGGAGGAAATATGGCGCTATGACGGATTGGATGACTATTGAATATTACAACACCGACAGGCTGCATTTTTCACTGGACATGAGCAGCTATGAGACGCCGATGATGGCGTTCCACAAAAGAAAGGCCACCGATGAGATAAGACATCAGAATCCTATGGATGGAGGCGGATATCAATGATTGACAGCCCTGACAAAAAGCGACATGATTATCATATAATACAAGATGTAATTTTGTTCCCCAACTCAAACATTTCGTACTTTTGCAACGAATTTAGTCACAAACAATGCCACATCATATGAGAACAGTACTTTTTGTGACAATTCAGCAGCAGCGGCAACACTTATCGAAATTAAGAAACGAAATCCAGATGTTCGGTGTAACAGATTAGATCCCGCCCATCATGCCCTGCATCACGCAAAACACAAAATCTAAGAAAGGACTATTATTCCGTTTGTAATCATGTACTGAATTCCGGTTACAAATGATGCATCATTAATTGTGCCATCGGCCCACCATCCGGCATTGATCTTAACCCAGGAAGGAATGACTGTGTTGGCAGTACTGCCATCATCATCAACATCTTGAGAGGTTGGAGGAATCTGTATTATTCCATTCTCTATCAGATAACTAATTGCAGTCACAAATGACGCATCATCAATTATGCCGTCTGCCCACCATTCGGCATTGATCTTCACCCACGACGGAATGCTAAAATCGACAGAGGTCTCAGAGTCAACTGGTTTGTCATTTTCCAATATCTCGACGTCTACTGCTAGAAAGTCATCACGATCTGATGGAACAATTCCAAGAGGTCCAAGACCGTAAATCCATATCACATAGTTTACAATGCCTGGATCCTCCTTGACGGTAAAGTCAACTAGTGCCTGTCCTGATGGAGAGTATAAAACCCGCTTACCTTCATCCTCTGCAATCGATCTTATCTGGTTAAGATTCTCATCATATACACGAACATCATACTGGACCTCGTTTAAAAATTCCTTATCGTCACTGAATTTAAGAAAATTAATTGTCCATTTAATCTCACATCCCTGAATCGGGTTTTCCGGACCGTAAAACAGATGTATTTGATAATCAAAATATGCCGTAGATTTCTTTAAACCGACATCCTTTTCAATATCTGTGTCACAACCCAATGTCGCAAACGGGTCTACAGTTGATTCCAGTCCTTCAAACGGACTCTGTTGCACGTTCTCTTCATATTTTAACAGTGTAAACTCATATTCTACCGGGGCGATTCCCGAGGAAACATGAGTGAATGTCTTGGCTTTGATTGGAAAAGGAAAGCCATCTGCAACCCAAACTTTGCTTAACGTGTTACCTGTCTTCCAACCTACCTGAACGGTCTCCCAGGTGCCGGCAGGAACTGTAACTGTCTCAATTGCCATTGGACGTACCTGCTGCCCTCCAATGTTTCCAATCTTGCCCCAAGATATTGCGCGGAACTCTTTTGGACCTTTCCCGCCTGAACTGCCATCTGATGTTGCAAACGCCGATAGCCAGACTATGGAGGATTTGAATGCGCTACGGTATTCAGATAAATCAGCAGCACCGCTTGCAGGCTCAGGTGCAACCTTTCCCAGATGCATCTCACCTACAACGCGTTTAGACCCGTCAAAAACTGCAACTTCTACCAGCCATTTGGTTTCAGACGCAATTTGCACGTCACCTTTAATCCACAAGTCCATCTCAAATGGAGCACACTCTTTGTAGTCTACATGACACATCCTGTAAGAGAAGAAATCCCCATGTTTGAGGCCTTCACCAGCATACCACGCACCGTCCTTGTCAACTCCACCTGATATCTCTTGTGCAGATGCTGCCGCCGGGGCCAACAACAAGCCAAGAAACAATACTGTAATAACTGGAAGATATAGAAATGTTCGATTCAACTAATTTCTAATTGTAAATCAAATAGTTAAACCTTATCGAATCGTATTAAAAAGGCACAACAGATTCATCTTCAAATAGGCAAATATAGAGGAGAAAGTAAAGGATCGTTAGCTATGTGCGAATGCTCAAAAGTTCATCTCTTTGAAGTAGAGTTCAAGCTTGACGGCATGACAGTGGTTCCGACCCATAAAAATTGCGGGTTTGCCCTGAATGAAAAACAGTCAGATAAGTTTCAAAAGGAACTGGTAAAATCATGGGGCTTTGAGGGCGACGAGGATTAATCAAAAAATAATAATAATAATAATAAAAAAAAATAGGCATCTAAACTTCAAAAAGAACCAATGCTGTTGTCATGGGTTTGAGTCAAGACAACAACCAGTCAAAAAATAAAAAATAGACAGTTACTGTCAAACTACATTTGTCCGACAGCTTCTGTACAAACGCCAGTTGAGCATTTGCAATCTGCACTGCATATGCAATGACTCTGCATTGCACAATCGCATTCATATTCTGGATCGCCGCTATCAGCTTCGCATCCACATGCTTGATCTACCATGTCTAGTCTCTGATTTTACTCATTTTAAAAGGTTATTACAGACCTGTAAAATCACGGATTGGCGATATCCTTAAGAAGACAGCTACAAGATCTCTGCAAAAGGTCTGATTGCCGCTCAATAAGACTCGGGTCGGCCTCGATATCAAAGGCAGTCTTTAGGATGTAAGGCAGGCTCTCATCCTCATGCAAAGTGTCCTTGATCTTGATAAAATTATCCTTGTTGATGTGGCACAGGTAAAAATAACAGTCAGAGAGCATGGAATTTTTTACAAAGTGATCATATTTTTGCAGAATTACCGAGGAGTGGCCGTTTTTTTCAACCAGATCAGAAAAGCCGACGGTGGATTTTAGCATGCGTTCAAGCAGTATTGTGCTGGCTCGCTGCATTCCTACAGTTTGGATGACAGTGAAGATGTGCTGGTTGACAGGTGTTTTTCCCAGACTGCGAAGCAGCTCAAGTGTGTGCGACGGGCCCGAATACTGATGATTGATTGACAGTATGGCACTTGCAAGACAGAATACCGCGCATTTTTGCCAACAGGATGCAGATACACTGGATACATCCAGTGACTCCCTTGCCTTTTGAGTGCAGAATTGGGATTCGATCAGGGAATTTTTTGCAAAATCAGAGAACAGCAGATCATGCTTTTGACGCAGCTTTGAGAGCAGCATGTGTAGATTCCAGGATTCGTCATGAACTATGTCTAGTTGTGTGTATCCCAGGAGCTTTCTTGTGTCGGTTTCAGAAAATGACGCATGATGAACAACAACGACGAGATGCTGGCCATCGATTCTGATGATGTCATCTTGCTGTGCACTTTGGTCAAAGACGACAACATCGTATGCACAAGAGTCAAAATGGAGGTTTTTTGTTCTGCACCCACCCAGTCCGACTGAGTAGTCAGATAGATTGTAGTCTTGGATGAATTTTTTGATGTCCATACATTCTATTAAAATGGATTTTCTATAAATGGATCTAATAGACGTTATGCGTAAACAACGTGCAAGCACTCTGTCTTTCGCATTGAGCATACATCGACTAGCCGAATTTCCTCAAAAGACGGTTTCGGCATCATTGCTTCACTTGCGCCCAGTCTGGCCTGCGTC
>JAKZUU010000036.1:0-24691 GCA_047516405.1 Candidatus Nitrosopumilus sp.
ATTTTGTTTTTGAATATGTAATCCAAATTTCAACGGCGAAAGTAATTTTGTCCGGATCTTTAATCAGAATAGTAAGCCTATCAAAGACAAATAGCTTGAAGTCAAACAGTCTTCATAACATATGAACAAAAACGCTGGAATTCAAAATATAATGTGCAACTTTGCATTATCCCACATATTCTAAAATTATTTCGTCAAAAGGCGGTACAAATTGTTACCATCACCCGGTCAAGAAATCTTTTGCGCATTTTGTAACTGCTTCTCTGAAGCGTCATCATCAGATGTAGGTTTACAAGACCTGCAATAATGTTCACTTTGACATTAAGTTCGTCCTCTGTACCGCCATACGGTTCAGTCATCCTAGCATACTGCCTTATTCCACCTATGCTGTTCTCAATTGTCACCCTGATGCTACCTATCTTTCTGTTGTAGATCTTTTGTTTCTCTGTCAGCCTTTGAGTCTTTTTTTCTTCCTTGCTCTTCTTTGGCTTTTTGTGCATCAAGATTATGTCGACCTCTAGAAGATCTTTTTTTATTCCACAATATTCCAGGTTCATGTATACTGTAAACTTTTCATCTTTTAGAGTGCCCTCATCGTGTATCTTTTCATACCGTCTGCCAAACGGAAGTAGATCCTCTCTGAGCAGGGTTATGTCATATGTTTTTCCAACGACGGTGCCACCAACTCCCAAAATGATGTTGTTTTTGGCAGATGTTACATGGATGTTGTACGTGCATGTCTTTTTTTTGCCTGAATAGGTACTGTTTCTCCTTTCAGCATCGCTAGAACGGCGTACGGGTATATGGATGCCATCCACCAAGACGGTTCAGGTATTTTTTCTAGGAATAAGATCTTTTAGATTATCTGCAGTACTGCGTCTTGATATCTCCATTGAGATTTTACACGGTGTTGGAAATATCCCTTCAAGCATCTTGCTGCAGAACTGAAAGTATCTGCATACAATCTGCCGGTCTGTTCCAAAGAATGTCTCGAGGGTTCACTGTGTTGGATTGCCCTTGAGGTGCAACAGGCATATGAGAGGCGCGTGTATGGGATAGAGACTGCAGCAGCAGCCGGGATCGTCTGATCTCTTCTCGTTGTTGCAAAACAGTGGTGGCATATCTTTTGATTCTTTGATTGCCTTCTCAAGATTCCTCAGAATATATTCAAACTCCTTTTTGTTGTGCAGTGTTGTCGCATGATGCTGCGTCTTGTCGTTTATTATGTCGTCCAGTGTCTCAATTCTGTGCAGGAGAGATGTCCTGTCTGCATTTACAGGCATGTTGAGGCCATGTCTGCTCCTCCATAGGTTGCACTCTTCTGAAATATTCTCTTCAAGTTGGATGTTTTTGTCTGTGAGAATCTGATTACTTGAATCAAGATCACGATTTACTCTCAAGTTCTCCGATCTTCTTTTGCAGTTGTTGTACGCTCTCATATGTCAGCAGTTTAAAGTGTCAGGATTTCATATTAAATCAATGATTCATAAAGTTTTAACAACGAATCTGCTATAATCCACAATTCAGAAAAGTTGGCGATTATACATAATCTCTATGGATTATCTGCTTAGGAATAGATTAGGACATGTGTGGTTAAAAATGTTAGATAATTATATGAAATTTTAGTTATTGATATGAGGGTTAGTTCGTTACATGGTGAAGTGAGGTTAACATGTGTTCAATAAAGTGCGCGCAAATGGATATTGTGTAGGTTGGAAGAGTCAAGATTTGGACAATGCCGTTACTGAAAATAATCTTGCTAGCCAGATTCCCAAGATTTCAGATTGTCAGACTGATTTGTCAAGTGAGTGTACGAATTGATATAATTCGTCAAATAGCTATATGCTCACAGTGTATGTGTGATCTGTTCCGGTGATGGGAACCGTATTGGTCAAGTGGTTGCCTGCAGTGTCTTTGATGTCATGATTTGATGACACAAGATCAAGGTTGTACGTCCCGTCAGTGGATGCAGAGACTGTCACATAGTACGTGTCACCGGAGCCTGAGACATCGGTGACTGGGCTGGCAGTCGTAACAACGGTGCCGGAATTGATGGTAAGCGTCCAGCTGTTCAGGACTCCTGGATCGGCGTTATAGTTGTCGTTTATTTGCAGTGTCCAGACGCCTGAGATTGGTGTGCTTCCAAATGACGGTGTGTACGTCTGGTCTATGTTATTCGCACTGCCACCGGAGCGGTTGTGCAATGTTCTTGTAGTGCCGTCAGGGGCAATGAGATCTATCTTGAGATCGCCGATGTAGGTATGTGTGATGTCCACTGCAACGGAGACCGAGGTGGCAGTCCCGGAATCAGAGACTGTGATGGTGTCAGAGACCGTGTTCAGATCAGGTATGGTAAGATTGGGGGATCTTGTCTGCATGAACTGTCCGGTAGGGATGTTGGCGATACCTCCTCCCCATCCTCCTGTACTATCAGAAGACAGAACAAAGTCAGATGCAGTCACTCCCGTGACGTCCTCACTGAATGTCGCCTTGTAGATCAAGGATTGGCTGCCCGTGTTTTGGGATGCAGGACTGTATCGCTCAATAGATTCAAGTCTTGGGTTGGTGGTGTCTGTAACTACGGTACTGACGGTGTACGTCTCGTCTGCTCCCGTAGGAGCCGTGTTGGTCAGAGGGTTGTCAGCAGTGTCTTTGATGTCATGATTTGATGACACAAGATCAAGGTTGTACGTCCCGTCAGTGGATGCAGAGACTGTCACATAGTACGTGTCGCTGGAGCCGGTTAGACCCGTTATACTGCCTGTCCCGGTGCTGCCTGCGGACAGGGCAAAGTCGCCGGTATCCACTCCTGTAACATCCTTGCTGAATACCACCTTAAAGACAATTGTCGTCTGGGAGGTGATCTGGGACGCTGGATCGTGTAGAGTTATTGCAGTTATCGTCGGAAGTGGGGTAATGACTATGTCCTGCGTAGCACTGAGCGATCCTGTCTCCCCTAGAGCTGGAAGGACTGGCCTGATAGGAATACCAGTATGTGCGTCAGTCAGGATGCTACCATCTGGCACTACGAGTGCATCCGTACCGGTATACGACAGATCCGTCGTGGCATCACCCTCCTGCACGACATACTCAAATGACAGCGCCGTTCTGTCTGTGTTCATGCCGGTGTATGTGGCGTGCCTGGTAGTATCAGACATGTCTAATTCCAAGTATGGTTGGGATGTGCCCTCCACATTGACTGCCCTTGGAAATTCCACGGTTATGGTTATGGTATCATTTAATGTGTAGGTGCCATCCTCGGCTGAGACCGCGATATTGGATTCGACGAATTCAGATGGAGGTGGTCCTAGAGGATACGTGCTTGCAAGGGTAAAATCTTGTGAGCCAGTCATGGCGGTGACTTTCACGGCACATATTCCTGCCTCGGCGGGCTCAAAGACGGCAAACTCGACTGTCTGGTGATCAGATTCGGCGCGTATTATATGGTCTAGTCCAGGACATGTTACCGTAAAGTCAAAATTAGCAGTGTTGTAATTGAATAAAAACGGCACTAGCCATGTCAGCAGTACCTTGGTTTGATCCAAGGGTTCGGTCACGTTGAGCCCGTACAGATAAGATCGCGTACTTGAATCAAAACTATTCGATACAACATGAGATGAAGAGTTCGCGGCATATCCAAGAGACTTGGCCACATCCAATACACCGAACCCCACATGGTTCAGAGTTTCAAGTGTATGGGCTGCAGTATAGCTCCGCTGTGCCGTATGAGAGCAATTGTCAGAAGAGTTAGATGTCTCATACTGCGTTGATGTACATGGAACAGGTCCGGCCCAGTCGGTTCCCAGAAGCAAAAGCGACTTTGTCTCGGCAGGAGAGAGATCAGGATTCAGCTGCAGCGTCATTGCGGCTGCAGCACTTACCATCGGAGCGGCAAAGCTTGTACCGCTGTAGGTAGTGAAACTGGTACTGGAAACACTGGATGACCACAGGGCTATGTTGGAAGCCGGGGCTACCAGATGTGGAACAAGACGCGGAGTCGTATCAGTTACAGGTCCCAGAGAGGATTTACTATACAGAGTGGGTGTGGCAGTGCGGTCGTTTATTCCCCCCACCGATATGACGTTTTGTGCACAGCTTGGCTCTTTTGCAGTATGGTACACAAACGAACCCTCGGGACTGCCAGAGTTTCCGACCGCAGACACCACAGCCATCCCCTCACTTACCGCCTGATTTATCGCATGGTTGAGGATATAACTGGATATGCATGTGTCGGCAGGCAGTATAAGACTGATTTGGGCCACGTCCGCCCCGTTGGTAATCGCCCAATCCAATGCAATTATAATATCGCCTCTCGTCGGACTGTACCCGTCAAGCAAGCGCACTCCGGGGGATATTCCGTTGAGGTAAGGCATGCCGGATGCAGCAATAACGTTTGCCACAATGGTGCCGTGCGTGACAGAACTTGAAAGCAGATCATCGAGCTGGTCACTGGTCAGCGTGGAGTTGTTGTTCCCGCCATCGATTTCACATGATCCGGTAGGACAGTAGATGCGGGCATCGACCTTGGAGTTCAGGCCTATGTGGTTTACCCCAAAATCTATGATGGCCACGGTAACACCGCTACCGTTTATAATGTTGCCTGACAACCCTGCCAGATCCGCTGTGGTGGCACTGATCGTCTGGCGGGCCCTGTCCATCTGTGAAACCGTAGGAATACTCCCGTCACCCAGCGCGTGCACCTCTCCAAAGAGCGACAGTTCAGGTATCTTCGTGATCGGCACCCGCGCGGTGATAAAGGACAGCACATCTGCCGGCACTATGTCATGGGCCCCTGTCGCCTTGAGTATCTTTACCAGAGATATCTTGTTTAGGTGGAGTTCCTCGTCATTGTCCCCACTTACCTGTATTATGACGTGGTAGTATAGGGTCGGATCCTCTGTAGCAGCGTGTTTTTGATTCCTGTCCTGAGCGCCTCTCAGGTTCGTGGTGTCGGCACTTTCGTTATCATGGATGAGTTCCTGTATCTTGTCGTAAAAATTGCCCTCGAACTTGTCTGGCGCACCCACCAATGGTGCTTCATCTTCTTCTCCTCCACCTCCTGCATACTGCGCCAAGGGCGTCGAGGTGGCAAAGATGATAACCATCACTAATAGGATCGTGGATAACATGATCATACTAATACACTCATGGGCGGATCATCAGTCATATCTTCTATTATGGCTACATGGCAATCCACAGTCCAGATATCTAGTCTCCAGCATGAGAGAACAAGACATCTGAAAAATAGCACAGGCATCTTCCTTGCAGGGAATGTAGGCGTTCGAACCGCAGGCCATGACACAAAGCCGTAAAGACAGACAGACATCCTAATGGTTTGTGTAACAAAAAAAACAGATGAGTTTAAGACAAGGTAAATCACAGTCAGGAAGTGGAAGGAAGTCACTGCCGGTAATACAGCCGCTACCTGCATCATAAATGTGTCTGCCGCAGTTATGTTAGGTATCTGCGTTACAAACCGTACAGACACATATCCTGACAACAGTCCGGCAGGTATGCCTGTACCAGACGGGGGCCGCGCATCAGGAACGGCAGTTTCGCCATCAGCGGAGAGCGCATCGGTCCGACCCTCCAAATATGCGGTCAAGAGCCTGACTGCCATCATGATCGCCTCATGATCGGCTGCCTCGCAGCTGTCAGAACTCTCTTTTACTCCTTCTCTTAGGCAGTCCGGAATATTCTGCCACTTGTCCCTGCCAAATGATGTGCGTTTGGCCACAAGATCCTGATCGCTTTTATAACATTGAACAGAATTTTGCACAGTACTTTATCGTGAAAACATTTAATAAATTTAACGGTGTCCAAATTGTAGTCTATTGTACGAGATTTAGGTCCAACTAAGATCAAGCGAACCGTAAAGGATTATTTTGCACTGTATCGATCAAGGAAGAAGATGACAAAACGTCCGACTGCCAAGGCCATACGATGCGCAATGTGACAGCTCAAAAAAGGCACGAATCTGCCAGTGGCGGCAACTCAGATAGGCGCGAACACGGGCATATAAGGAGATTCTGGGCAGAGTTTTGCACCACCAGATCCTCACGCGCGCACTCAAAACGCCGGATGTTCCAGACTGCTCAAGACTCAGACCTTCGTCTTTCTGCTCCAGTGTTTTCCCAAGCCTCTCGTTTTCACGTTCATGCAGCATGGCTTTTTCCTCCAAGGTCCTGTTTAACTTCTTGAGTGTACTGAGCTCATCTTGCAACTAGTCTGAAGTGCGTTTTGTCACATCTTACTTTACTTGGTCAATATTTATGCTGGCCAATTACAAAATTTTGATGCGTAGTAAAATCTGATTAATCCGAAAAATCATTTTTTGGTAGAACATGCATAAGATCTAATACATTCATTCATATAAAAAACCCAGAATAGTATCTCAAAAATTTAACTTTATAATGCCACATACAAGTCAGAATCTAGATGATGGATTTATCTGCAAATTTTGATGCAAAGGAGATAGAGGCACAAGTAAAGCAGTATATCGGATCGATTGATCTGAAGAGGCAGATTTTTGCATCAGATAAACCCGAAAAGGTCAGATTTATCGAAGGTCCGCCCACAATGAACGGGGTGCCGCATGCAGGACATCTAAGAGGAAGGGTGATCAAGGATTTGTGGTATAGATTCAACACTTTGCAGGGGAAAAAGATAGAGTTCAACGGAGGATGGGACACGCAGGGCCTTCCAGTTGAGCTGCAAGCTGAAAAAGAGTTGGGGGTAAGCGGGGGAAAGACTCAGGCCATCGAAGAGTTCGGAGTCGAGAGAATCGTACAGGAATGCAAGATAGTTGTAGAGAAATTCAACAAGACATGGCTCAAGGTGGATGACTTGCTTGGGATGTCATTTAACCATGAAAAAGCGTATTGGACTTTTAAAGATGAGTTTATCGAAAGAGAGTGGCAGGTGCTAAAAAAGGCACATCAGAACGGAATTTTGGAAGAGAACTATACTGTGATCGCATATTGTCCTAGCTGCCAGACATCACTTAGCCATGCAGAGGTAAACCAAGGGTATGAAGAGGTGAGTGACCCGTCGTTATACTACAAGGTAAAATTAGCTGATCAGGATGTATTTCTAATAGTGTGGACTACAATGCCGTTTACACTGGTTACTGACGCAATGGTAGGACTACAACCCAAAGAGGACTATGCTTTTGTAAAGGTAAATGATGAAACATGGGTAATAGGAAAGACACGACTCAAGGAGTGCATGGCAGAGATCAAGATTGAGGACTATCAGATAATAAAAACTGTAAAGGGGACAGAGTTTGAAGGAAAAAAATACATTCATCCGCTGTTGGGATTGATCCCAGAGCTGGCAGCGCATTCCAAGTCAGAGAACTATCATGTTGCAGTCTCTGAACCCTTCGTTGATGCAAGTACAGGCAGCGGCCTGGTCCACCTTTCGCCTGCAAACGGGGAGGAGGACATAAAGATTGCAAATAAACGCAAAGTCGAGATTTTCAGTCCTATAAATGACGAGGTAAAATTCACAGAGGATGCAGGAAGGTATCAAGGGATGTTTGTAAGGGATGCAGACAGGCCGATAGTTGAGGACCTAAAAGATTGCAATGCGCTGGTAAAGATTGGCAGAATAAAACACAAGTATCCCCTGTGCTGGAGATCACACCACAGAATTGTGTGGCTTGCCAGAAGAGGATGGTTTTACAGATTGGACAGACTAGACAACAAGGTAATTGATGCAGCACAAAGCGTAGAGTACTTTTTTGAGCAGCCAAAAAACAGATTTCTTGGCATCATAAAGGAGCGACACCCATGGTGCATCTCACGTGAGAGAATATGGGGTTGCCCTCTGCCAGTTTGGCACTGTGATGGTTGCGGCGAAAAGAACTGGTTTTTTACAAGAGAGGATATAGTAAAAGCGGCAGATGAGCTGCCAGACGGTCCGGACTTTGAGCTGCACAGGCCGTGGATTGACCGCATTACAGTAAAATGCAAAAGATGCGGCAGCACCAAGACAAAAAGGGAGGAGTATGTGCTAGATACATGGCACAACAGCGGTGCGGCACCGTATGCATCACTGACAGATAAAGAGTATTCCAAGGAGATTCCTGCGCCGTTTTTTACTGAAGGAATTGACCAGACCAGAGGATGGGCATATACACTGTTAATTGAGAATGTGATACTGAATAATGCGCCTGTGCCACCCTACAAAGCGTTTTTGTTTCAGGGCCACGTACTAGATGAGAATGGAGGCAAGATGAGCAAGAGCAAGGGTAATGTTTTGGACGGAGTGCAGCTGCTTGAAAAGTATCCGGCAGACCTGATAAGATTCTATTTTATGTGGAAGGCCAGTCCGATTGAGCAGTTAAGTTTTAGCACTGATGAGTTGATGCAAAGGCCGTACCAGGTGATCAGCACACTGTTTAACTCGCACCTGTACTTTAAACAAAACAGCCAATACGATGACTTTGAGCAGGTACACACAACGTACGAGTTGAAACAGAAGGGACTGCTGGCGGCGCCGGAGATTTGGCTGCTCTCAAAACTTCAAAGACTGATCCAAAAGATCACTGAAAAAAACCAGACATGCAAGTTTCATGAGAGTGCAAGGGCAATAGACAGCTTTATAATAAACGATCTAAGCCAGACATACATTCCAATTACACGGGGGGAGCTGTGGGACGAGGATGAAGACGAGGATCAAAAAAATAGAAGGCTTGCAATATACACAGTATTGAGCAGTGTACTTGAGATATTAGATATTCTGATACATCCATTTTGCCCGTTTACTAGCGAATATTTTTACCAAGCGGTGTTTCATAAAAAACAGAGCATTCTACTTGAGGGATGGCCGTCCTATCAGGAGGCTCTAGTTGATGAAAAAATCGAAGAATCCTTTGAGATTATGAGAGATGTTGTATCTTTATCATCTGCTGCAAGAATGAAGGGAAAGTTAAAGAGACGGTGGCCGCTAAAAGAGGCGCAAATTTGCGTAAGGAAAGGTCAGAAAGCCAAGCTTGAGGCGCTATCAGAGTTATTGCGAACACAGCTAAATGTGGAGAAATTCAGCATTGTCGAGACAGAAAGCGAGTCAGGATTGGAACAGATATCAGAGTTGGAACGGTTAGGGCTGCCCATCAAGGCAGTAATGGAGTTGAAGAGAAAGCAGATAGGGCCAAAGGTAAAACAACACATGGGAAAAATAATGGAGGCGTTTAACCAAACACAGCCCAGAGAGATCATATCATCATTGCAAAGAGACGGCAGATATGACTTTAGTTTGGATGAGACAACAATATCATTGGACAGTGAAGATTTTGCAATAGACTATGATGCAGACACCAACTTTGCGTTGGCAAAAAGAGACGACTGCATAGTATTGATTTCAACACTCCGAGACAAAGAGACAACGGCGAAGGGATTGGTAAAAGATGTTGCACGAAGACTTCAGACCCTCAGAAAGGAGAGAGGATACACACCTACTGACATTTTGGATGTTGCATCCATCCTAGACTTGGACGAGGAATCGCTTGGCATGGTAAAGCAGAGATCAGAAGAGTTGGCATTTTTGGTCAGGGTAAAACAGGTTAATTTCATAGAATCCTGCAAGGAGTACAAAAAAGTAGACATTGACGGCCAAAAGATAAGAATATCAATAGAATAAATTTTAGAATAAACCTGGCGATCCGGTAATTGCCGGATTCATAGGCAGAAGATGGCAAACAGATATTCTGCTCTTCCTTCTCTGTCTTTTCTGCCAAAAGAATTGCTCAGCTCAGGCGTTCCATCTCAGATGACCTCATTGTAGATGGCTGCCATCCGCGTTCAGTCAGCGTTTGTATGCTTGAATCTTTGATGCAGGCGGTGTTCAACCCGTCAGGTTTGAGGATCAGATGCATGGCAGGTTTGCACTCTATGCTTTGGGAAGGGATTCCTTGCATGGCTTGATCATGGTAGGACATGACCTCGCCAAATACAGTCATGTGTTGCAAGATACTAGCATGTTCGCTAGAAACACCACTGCCAGGTGGCAGCAGCTCGGGGTTTATAATTACAGGTTTAGATATCACAACTTTGACACCGTTAAATATTGTGCTGCTAGGAGGCAAAACCAATTTATCAAGAGGATGAATCGATCCGTCAATGATTGGGAGACGCTCAAGTAGCAAATTTTTTTCAATCTGTCGGGGATCAAAAAGAACGTTCATGCGTACAAGCCACTTGTCAAGTGGATCATACATGTCCCAGAACGCAGAGCCTAGCTTGGCCTTGTCTGAAAGAGGAAGATTGTGAGAAAGTTTCAGATCTTGAATAAATTGCTCCCACGATACAGTGCCTGCCGTTTGATCATACAAGGCAGTCAGAAAATCAGAGTCCTGCAGCTCCGCTATAAAGTCGTCTTGATTTAATCTGTCCAATTTATCCATAAAGATTGTGTCGGCTCCAGGAACGTAGTATGGAAAGACGCCCAGTGTGTACAGTGTAAAGCTCATTGAGTCCATATCGTGTGCCATTATTCTGAGTGGCAGCATTGGATACTCGCTTTCAAATACAAACTCGATTGGTCGAAGTTTTCCATTTATCTCTCCTGCATTGTTGATGTCTGCCTCGTTCATGTTTACCTTCATTGCCACGAAATAGTAACCTCCCTTTTCAACATAATACTCAAAGTTGGCCAGATCCTCTTGAGTATACTCAAAACCGCGTTCGTTGAGCCATTCAACCAGATCTTCTGCATTGCCTGCGGTAAGCAGAGTCGTCTTAAAGTCACCTACGTCCTTTTCCTCTATCACAACCACTTCTTGTACCCTACTACTACTACCGCCACTTCTAAACATGAAATCCCCGGATGTTTTTTTAAAATCAGGAGTTGTGTATTCCATGAGAACATCAAAGATGTCCTCTTGGGCCTCGTTAATTTCAGGCCTGTTCGGTAGTGGCATGACCATTCCGAACTCTGTTGCATTTCCAGAAAATGCAGGCTGTATTACAAGGGTTTCCACCCTGTCTGGCTCTGAGTACGTAAGAAATGCCTGAGCGTCATCATCGGGAATTACGGTATAGGATGGAGGTGAAAAGATGGGCGGGCATGCAGCAAAGACAGGAGATGTAAAATTCAGCAGTATCAACACGGATACCAAAATTATAGTGCGTCTTGCCAGTAACGCTTTCTTCACATGAGATAGACAATATGATGCAATAACCATTTTATTGAGTTGTGCCTACATCCCTGTTTGAGAGAGTTTTAGGATGCAAACGCAGGTTTAAGGTGCCAGACAACTTTTATTTTTTCCAGATACAATATAAGCAGATACCAACTAATCAAGATAAACAAATGCAATATTTTTATTACAATTAGAATTTTCAGAAATAGATGGCCAAAGCTAAAGCTAAATCAGTTCCAAACGTTGTTGGAATCAGCGTTCTAAAACAAAACGGCCTGGATGTCGACGAGTTGGTAAAAGAGTTAGTCAAAAATGCGGCAGTTGAGTTTACAGCATATTACTACTTTACCAACCTGCGGGCACATTGTACAGGTATGGAAGGGGAGGGTCTGAAAGGAATCATCGAGGATGCAAGGTTGGAAGACCTTAGTCACTTTGAATCATGTCTTGAGAGGATATATCAATTAGGCGGTATTCTTCCAAATGATGCAACAAAGTTTATCAAAATGTCCGGCTGTGAGTTCCTACAGCTTCCTGCAAAACCGACTGATCACAAAGCAATTCTAGAGAAATGTCTCAAAGCAGAACAGGGTGCAATTGTTAACTGGAATAAGATATGCAACATGACGCTAGGAAAAGATCCCGTCACATACGATATTGCAAAAGATATTCTAAGTGAGGAGGTTGAGCATGAATCTTGGTTTCTGGAGCTAATCTATGGAAGACCGTCAGGACACATGAGGCGAAAGTATCCTGGTGAGAGACCATACACACAGAAACATTCCAGAGCACTTGGTATGTCTTAACTGCCAAACTGTTTTTTTATTTTATATTTTTTGCAGATGATGACTGCCAAGTTGTTCTTGGCAGTTTGGCCAAACGTTTTTTTCTTGCCAGTCTTTGATTAAATGGTAATTGCTAATCATGTCTGATGGCTGCAAAATTGTAGAATTGTGCGCAAGTTAGAATGTCACAGATAACAGGTTTGCCAGAAAGAGTTCAAGCAGGCATGCTAAAACAACATCATGCAAATGCCGTCGCCAAAATAACAACACACAAAAAAATATCAACACAGTCCACAAGAAAAGAGATCGTCTAAAACCTGTTCTCGACAAAAAAATCTGATGGCATACGTAAGATCCTACAAATGCAAAACAGAAATCCAGAAAGAAGAAGAAAGATAATGTAACAGTATTTTGTGCGGCTAGGCATCTTCTTCATGCCAAAAAGATGTACAGTTGCCACATATCACCGGATACAACTGGATTTTAGTGTAAAATGCGTCATTTTGCTATGGTTAAATAGAAATATTTCATACACATTACATGGTAAAACAGCTTAGCCTTGATGCATGGCAGATAAAGCAGTTATCAGAACTGTTAGAGAAGGGCTCAGAGATTGCTGCAAAAACTGGCAGGCCCATAGTTCTTTACAGAGTAGTGCTAGAGGAGGAAGACGGCTCTTACGAAGAGATCATATGCACACTTGTAAAGGATTATGTCATTGAGCAGACAGTCACATCAGGCGGGGTTTTGCCACCTAGCTTCGGACAGCAGCTTGTATTTACGATTGAGGAATATCCCCAAGAGTTGTTACGAAAGAGCAAAGAGAGATTTTTAGAGATGATCGATCTTTTAGATGAGCAGTTAAAATGATATGACGGCTGTCAGCTAAGAGAGTCAAAACATGAAAAACTATAGACGAACAACGTAAAAATCATTTTTTGATGGATTGTACGTTTGAGGTTGGCACAAAAGCCCCACAGGATAAAGAGGCCAGAGAAAAGCGAGGATTATGATGTAAATCGACAAGTATCGGCTCTGACCGTCAGTCCCACAAACGCCTCCCAAATCAGATATATTTTACAGATTAGAACGATAAGATTTAGATAAATATGAGTTGTTTTTATCTAAATTATGGCTAAAATAAAGATTAGAACTGGTAGAGGTACTGGAACTATTGAAGTTGATGATGATCCTAAAAAATGGTCTGGAGATGACTTTAAGAAAATCCAGGAAGCAAGGAAAAAAGCAGCCGCAAATAGAATGGTACACACAGGTAGAGGAACCGGTTCAAGACGATTGGGAGATGTGCCTGAACCAAAAGCAAGGCCTTCAACAGAAGGAATGACTAGAGTTACAGGCAGAGGAACCAGCTCAAGAAAAAGTAAAAACAAAGGTACAACAAAATAAAACCTTTTTTTATTTTTGATGCTATTTTTTAATTTGTTTTAAAAAAATTAAATTTGGATGTTATCATCGTTTTTGGATTTTAGTTTCTCCCAGTCGGCAAGAAAGTTTTTCAATCCAATATCTGTCAACGGGTGCTTGAGCATCTTGTCTAAAACTGCAGGAGGCAATGTTACTACATCTGCCCCAATCTTTGCAGCATCAACTACATGCAGCGGATGGCGGACACTTGCAACTAGGATCATGGTTTTGAAATTATAGTTGGAGAAGATTTCTTTAATTTCCTCAATTAGATGCATGCCGTTTTGACTGATGTCATCTAGCCTTCCGATAAATGGGCTGACATACTTTGCACCTGACTTTGCGGCAAGCAAAGCCTGGTTTGCAGAAAAGATCAAGGTAACGTTGACCGGAATTCCTTCGGATGTAAGTGACTTGCATGCCTTTAGGCCATCACTGGTCATGGGAACTTTGACTACAACATTTTTGCCGTATTCACAGAGACGTCTGCCCTCTTGCATCATTCCAAAATAGTCAGTACTGACAACTTCCAAGCTTACATCGCCTTTGATGATTCTTGCAATCTCTGCCATCGCATCCTTTGGATTGCCGCCTTCCTTTGAGAGCAGTGACGGATTTGTTGTAATCCCGTCAAGCAGCCCCATGTCGTTGAATTTTTTAATGGATGCAAGATTTGCAGTGTCAAGAAAAATTTTCATAGTTTTTTACTCCTGATTTTTCGTACCTGTTTTACCATATTAAAGGATGTTATTTTATGTTTTTCCAAGAGTAGCGAAATCTCATCGTCCCTTGCCGACTCCCCGAACATATCCAAGGCACCAATTCTTTTGATTGGTACGGGGTACGATTCAGAGACGGATTCTGCAACTGCAGAGCCCATTCCGCCAATAATGTTGTGCTCTTCTGCTGTAACGATGCACCCGGTCTCCCGTGCTGCCTTTTCCAGCATTTGAGAGTCAATTGGTTTTATCGAAAACATGTCAAGTACCCTGCAGGAGATGCCTTCTTGCTGCTGCAATGTCTCGGCAGCCTCCAAGGCCATTCTGACAGTGATGCCGCAGGCAGCAATAGTGCAGTCATTGCCATCCCTTAGCGTAATGCCCTCCCCTATCTGAAAGTCCTGAGAGTCCTGATGTATCAGGGGAGTCTTGGATCTTGCCATTCGCATATAAAACGGGCCGTACTCCTTTGCCATCAGGTAAGTTAATCTTGATACTGTAACTGTGTCAGAGGGAATAAAAACTCGAAAGTTTGGAATGACCCTCATTATTGCAATATCTTCTAGCTGCTGATGAGAGCCGCCGTCAGGCCCGACTGAGAGGCCGCCATGCGATGAAACAAGTTTTACGTTAAGACCTTTTTTACCACGCGGTGAGGGGTATGCTACATTGTTTCGGATTTGATCAACTGCCCTGCCTGGCAGAAATATTGCATACGTACTTGCAAACGGAATCTTGCCTGATGCTGCCAGTCCTGCAGAGACAGTTACAAGGTTTGCCTCTGCAATGCCGACATTGAAGAACCTGTCAGGAAACTGTTTTTGAAACACGGAGGTTTTCAGCGAGTTGGTGGTGTCGGCACCCAAAACAACGACGTTTGGATGCTGCACCCCCAGTTCTGTCAAAGCTTTGGCATATGCAGAACGCATATCAGTCATTATAGGTGTATTCAAATGTATCGTGCCTCTTGTGCAATCTTTTTAATTTCGTTATGTTTAGAATCTGCCACATGCAGGTTAATCCATTCGTTGACCATGTCTGGGCCGCCAAGATCATTTGCCTTATCAAGCAGGATGTGTCGTCTGAACTTTCGGATTTCACTTTTAAAATCATTAATTGCAGACAGGACATCTTGTTGCCCGACTATGGCACCCCCTCCAACAAAGGCTCGTGCACCGTCTGCAAACACTAAACCGATGTTTTCAATGTTGATGCCCCCGTCAGCCTCAATGTATCCCGAAAAGTTATGCTGCTGTAAGATAGCAGAGAGCCGCTTCATCTTTGCGTGTGTATTTTCAATGTACTTTTGACCTGACTTTCCGGGCACTACAGACATTACAATGAGCTGATCAATTGAGGGTAAAAATTTGTAGGACCATTCAGGCAGTTCAGTGTCAGGATTTATGGCAAAACCCACACTGACTTGGTTTTGTCTTAATGTATCGTGAATCTCTCCAAAACTGGACTCGTCTGTAACTTCGGCATGAACTGTAATGATGTCACAGCCTGCATCAATGTAGCCCTTGAGATGTTTTGCAGGCTCGTTTATCATCAAATGCGTGTCAAATGGGATGGTGGTAAGGCCGCGAAGCTCCTTGATTTTCACATGATCAAAGGTGCACGTTGAGACAAACTGGCCGTCCATTACGTCAAGATGAATAAATTCTGCCTGACTGTCCATGCATCTTTTGATCTCATTTTCAAGATTTTTCATATCGCCTGCAATGATTGAAGGTGCAATCATAACTTCTGAGTCCAGTTCAAGATCAATAATCGGGATCATAGATATAGCAGGTGCCTTTCCATGCCATTGTGGATTATTCTCCATATGCTCCAGCGACTTTCCCTTTACTGTACGGGATATTATTATTGTAGGAGAACCCTTTGTTGCGTTTGCCTTTTTGATAGCTGCATCAATTTGCTCGATTCTGTGCCCGTCAATCTCAATAACGCTCCAGCCAAAAGATCTCCACTTGTCACCTGTCTTCCAACGCGATGCATCATTTCGTATTTCCAAGATGCTTTGACCCCGGGCTGTTTTGTCAAGCGGCATAATCTGCTCAGTGTATGAGTCCTGCTGGATAAAATTTCTGTCAAGAAAGACGGTAAGATTGTCAACGCTGTATTTTGCCGCAGTCATTGCAGCTTCCCAAATTTGTCCTTCATCGCACTCCCCGTCCCCAATAATGGTATACACATGATGGCTTTTTGAATCAATTTTTGCAGCCAGTGCAACTCCAATAGAGTATGACAGCCCAGTTCCCAGAGAGCCCCCGCAAAACTCCACCCCGGGACATTTTAGGTCAGGGTGTCCTTGCAGTGCGCTGCCGAATTTTCTCAAAGTGACAATCTCTGATTCTGGAAAATAACCTGCAACTGCCATGTTGGAGAACAGGCCAGGAGAGGCATGCCCTTTGGACAAAACTAGGCGGTCCCTGTCTTCCCATTCGGGATTTTCAGGATCAAACTTTAGATGTTTGTAGAATAGGCACCCCAAGATCTCTGCCATAGAAAATGATCCTCCCGGATGACCGGAACCTGCAGCAGCTGTTCCCTGAATCACTAGTTTACGAGCCTGCAGGATGTTTTTTTTAATGTGATAATAATCAAGTCCCATCTCTATCATTATCTCTGTAAATTGAATAAAAATCTATTTCTGTAAGGCCCAGCCCAGTATTGCAGATCTTCAGTGCAGTTTATTCTTTGCAGAACACATGAAAGTGACAATAAACAGAATTATCTGGTAAAAATTTTAATTTGATCGCTGTATTGCAATATTATGGAGATTAAAGAGAGCATTCCAGTTATACTGTACGATAACCAGTGTTACCTGTGCACAAGATTTGCAAGGGCAGTCAGTTTTTTTGGCAGAGGCAGGATTACAATGATAGGGCATTATTCAAAACGTGGCAGGGAGATAAAAGAACAAATTCTGGACGAGTCTGCCTTGGAGATGTTTTGGTTTATTGACAAGACAAGGGCGTATGGAGGAAGGGCGGCGCTGTATCCACTGATAAAAGAGATGTTATCAAAGGGGGCAAAGAGGGCAAATGTTGCAGAGATCGATGATGAATGCGGCCAGGACTGCAAGACAGTAAAAGCAGTATTTGTAAGATCAGCTAGCCTGCTTACAAATAGTAAAAAGATAGATCTCTAGATTAAATAACGCCTTAAAGATACACATCGTAATGAGGATTAAAACTGCCAACTCATTAAAGGGAAAGACAAGTCTTTTGTGCGAATTTGTACTAGAGAACTCTAAAAAAATCTCAGAGATAGAAAGATGGGATGCCAAAACCACTCTTGCAATCAATCAGACACTCAAAGATATGAATGGACAACTAGGAAAGTTGAGTATAATTCCAACACCTGACGAAAAACACGCCCAGAGAATTTTGCTTGCAGGGATAGGGAAGAGAAAAGATATCACAGTAGACAGCATACGGGAGGTATCAGGCAGGATTGCACGCAAAGCAAGAGAGTTAAAACTAAAGGAATTCTCGATAGTTGTACCTCAAGATATTGTCACACCGCAGAGTTTGGCAGCAACCCAGATCATACAAGGCTGCAAGATGGCACTATACAAATTTGAAAAGTTCAAGACAGAAAAGGCTGGAAAGATGCCAGACCTGAGAATCATCATATCTTCTGAATCAAAAGAGATCTCAGAGGCGGTAAAGACTGCACAGGCCGTTGCAGACGGCACAATATTTACAAAAAGCATTGCCAATTTGCCTCCAAACCAATGCACCCCCACCACATTGGCTGATTTTGCCAGAATTATCTCCAAGAACAACAAGACAAGATGCCGCATCATCTCAGAGCCTGAACTGGAAAAGAGAGGTTTTGGAGGCATATCGGCAGTAGGCAAGGGAAGCAAAAACGAGCCAAAATTGATAATACTGGAATATAACAATGGACCAAAAGATCTCAAGCCTGTAGTCCTTGTAGGTAAAGCGGTAACATTTGACACCGGTGGCATATCATTGAAACCAGGAGACAAGATGGATGAGATGAAGTTTGACAAATGTGGAGGATGCACAGTTCTCGGGATAGTCAAGACAATATCAGAGTTAAGGTTACCCATCAATGTAGTAGGAATTGTTCCCTCAGTTGAAAATATGCCTGGAGGAGACTCGTACAGGCCTGGAGACATTATAAAACTATACAGCGGAAAGACCGTAGAGATTCTGAACACGGATGCAGAAGGTAGACTGATTTTGGCCGATGCACTGTCATATGCAGAAAAACACTACTCTCCAAAAGCAATCATTGATTTTGCAACCCTGACAGGTGCATGTATTGTTGCACTTGGCAATGATGTTGCAGCAATCGTGTCAAATAATGAGAAACTGACAAAAGAGATCACAGAATCCTCCAAGAGGACGGCAGAACAAGTCTGGGAGTTGCCGTTAAATCAAGACTATATGGATATGATAAAATCAGATGTTGCAGATATGAAAAATATAGGAGTGGGAAGGGCTGCAGGAACCATTACTGCCGCCGCATTTTTGAGAAATGCCATTGAGACAACGCCCTGGGCACACATCGATATTGCAGGTGTTGCATGGACACAGGCGGCAACGACTCAAAAGTCATACAATCCTAAAGGCGCCACCGGTTTTGGCGTACGGCTAGTTGTGGACTATATACAAAATTTGTTAGACTAGTATCCCCTGCTATTCCTGTCAGGTTTGTCGGTGTTTGGATTTCTAAAACCGTGTTTCTCCATCATGTGGTTCAAGAAGCGTATATCATCTGAGAACGACTCGCCGCATACGGTGCAGTTTTGCATGACATTGATGAATGAATGTCGTTATTAAAAGATTGAAAAATGCCAGCACTGTTGCTTCCCAAGAGCTCTCGCATCTTAGTAGCACAACAGCGACATCAGGTTTGACTTCCAAGTTCGGAATGGGATTGGGTCGCACCCTAACGCTATGGCCGGCTTGTATTTTGGTGTCAGATTCGCACCTATTAAGATAACGCAAGATCAGGCAAATGGCAGGTTATTGGTATTTTTTGAGAGCCTTGAGGCTTTGTGCCAACAGCAAAGCGCGTTTTTGACAAGGAAGCGATTATCATTTTTATCAAAAATAAAATTAGATGGTTTCTAAATAGACTCTCACATCTTTAACTTTCGAGCCTTTACTAGAATTTGTTTGGAGTGAACGTAGTGCACTTACGAATAAATCTCTTTTATTGGGATCTATTTTTGCAATTCCTGACACACAAAAATTAGTTTTGTCCATGATTGGTGCAATTGTATCTGCTTCTTTAACTTCGTTGAAACTAGATACCAATGTATCTCTTAGTTTTGCACACATACTTTCATGTTTTGCATTCCCACATTGCAATAAAATATGTGCATTAACCAATCGGTTCTTTCCTTTCATTGTTGCCGCGCCACTCGTACATTCTTTTTTTACAAAAGCATTGCTAATTTGCCTTTTTTTGGCATTTTGCATTCTAAAACTCATAACATAAGGGAATTTTTAGATGCGTAAATATCTTAAGAAGTTTTTAGGTTATATGATGCCTACGGCTGATTTTTTATATCATTTTGCCTTTGTTAATTTTGTTTCCTGATTATTGCCAACAATGCCTGACTGTTCCAAAATCATGTCAGATTAGGTGTACAAATCTAATTTAAACGATGAATCAAATGTTTTCAACAGCAAGTCATATCTACACATACTCTACATTTCAGAAAAGGATGGCAAGGCTTGGCTGTACTTTTGAGCAAAATGGAGTGGCAACACTGCTGCTACATGGTTCAGACGGCAGCACAGAAATTGAGATAAGCCTGTTTGCCTTTGATTCCACCGCGCGCCAAAGATCGTGTACCGGCCCAGAAAACTGCCTTCAAAGACAGCAAGACTGGAGGGAAAGCAATGACATGGGTAGAATTACTAGATGGATGTCGGTACCTGGAATGATTGGGAGACAGAGTGCCGCTTTCAATTAGTTTTAAAATGAGTGAATTTAAAACCATGTGGCTGCAATGAAGAATCAGAGTTATATCTGAATTGATGATTGAAAGGCATTTGTCTGAGCTGCCAGAACTTAGATCTCTATCTGGGTTTTTACTTTTTCCAAGACGGCAGTATCGATAAGACTCTGATCGTGCAGCGCCTCTGTAATTTGTAAGATGTTTAGAAGCGCATGCATCTGTACGCCTGACTCTGAGAATGCCTTTTGTGCACCCTGCATCCTGTCAACGATGACATATGCATGTTTTACAGAGATTCCGGCGTCTTTGAGTGCCCTTACTGCATTTACAACAGAGCCCCCGGTAGTTACAACATCATCAACTATTACTGCACTTGTGCCCTGGCGTATGACCCCTTCAACTAATTTTGCAGTACCGTAATCTTTTGGTTTGCCCCTGACATAAATGAGGGGTTTGAGTGTCTGGGCTGCCAATGCAGTGGCAATTATCAGGCCCCCCGTGGGAACAGAGGCAATTGAATCGAATCTGTCAAGTCCGATCTCTTGTATGACCTGACTTGCAAGATGTTTTATCATTACTCTAAACTCGTGAGGGTAGCTAGGCACCAATCTCAGATCTACATAATATGGGCTTTTTTTGCCACTGGCAAGCGTAAAATCACCGAATTTTATGACGCCCTTTTGGTACAAAAAGACTGCAAATTCTTTTACAAACTCCATAAGAACGCTAATCGCACTTGATTTATTTTAGTTTGTATTGTAGATGAGATATGCCTGAAATTTGGTTAAACTATGGTATTACAGATGTTGTCTTGGATATAAAGGCAGAAAATTTGGAACAGAGGATTGATTCAGACGGCAAAACTTTGGATGATAACGCGATAAATGAAAAACTGAATGCGCTTGATCTCTCAAAACCGATGGAACTTGTCGTACTGCACAATTCAAGGGATGTTCAAAAAATAATATCATCGTTGTTTATGCTCTGTGAGCAAAAATCAAAGCCGTTCCCAAAGATTCTGACTGAAAAGAGAATCCTAAATCTGGTAAAATCCCAATTGCCTGAAGGTAGCTCAGTTAACGAGTTTGACGATGATGCAGATATCTCAAATGCCAATCTTGTATTTATCGGCGAGATGGAGTTTGACGGACTGTTCGGCTATGAGACCATTGCAACACGTCTTGTTAGAAAATTCGGTCAAGAGTCAATGCTTTTGGCTTATGCAAAGAGGCAGGGAAACGTCCCTAGTCCCGGGCAGTACTCTGAGAGCTTGACTGAGGCAAAAAAATTCACAGACAGTTTTGAGATTCAAGGAATTGAAATTATTGCAAACTCTAGTGGTATGATAGATTTTACAGTAGATCATCCCTCAAAGACCATTGCAACGACAAAGATCTTGGAATCCTGTGCAATCAAAGATGTAGGTCGGCACAAGACAATGATGATTAGCACGGGCAAGGATTCAAGCAATGACAGTCTTGGAAATTCTCTTTCATCGCTTTGGAACTGCTCTGACGCAGTCCAAAAGGACGGTCTTGCCATATTGGTATCAGAGTGCAAGGGGGGGCTGGGCTCTGATGCGCTTCAGCAGTATCTGGAGGGAAGACTGACCTTGAACCAGCTGCAGAACCCCACCAGATACATAGATGGAATGGAGAACTTGCTGTATCTCTCAGAGATACAAAAGAATTTTCAGATCGGGCTGGTTTCAGTCCTCCCCGAATTTTACGCAAAGAAGCTTGGCATGATTCCCTTGCAGGGAATAAAGTACTCCCTGGAATATGTTCTCAGAACGCAGGGGGCCAGACAAAAAGTCAGCATAGTGGAGGACGGTGCAAGACTTTTGTTAAGGTAGGATATGGGATAGCAGGTCCGGAGGTAGTGGGGCGCACAATACTGCCAATCCAACAATTCCTACATACACCAGTTTTCTATTTCTTGAGAGCGGTGAGATGTCATCAAGAGGCGTCGCACTAGGATTTTTCATGCTCATTATAAAAATCAGGGCGGCCATCAGCCAGTAGTTTAACAAGACTAGAATCGCCATACTCGCATAGGTTGCATACTTGTGCATTTTTACCCCTAGCAGCGTTCTTGCCATATGTCCTCCATCAAGCTGCCATGCAGGTAAGAGATTCAGAAACGTAATCAAGAACCCGATCCATGCTGCAAACATTATAGGTGTTAAAATTACCTGATGTCCTGCCCCGCCTTTGCCAAACAGGGCCAGACTTGCAGTCATCAGCAATGGCTCCCCCTGATTCCAATTAGTTATCTTGTTGCCCAATTCCTCTGCCAGGCTTTGCTCCAAGATTGGCGCAGTGTACGCGCCATAAACTGAAACAATCATTGCAATTACCAGTCCTGCAATAGGACCTGCAATTGCAACATCAAATAATATCTCCCGGTTAATGGTCAATCCTTTTGACTGGATAAATGCGCCAAATGTCGGGATGCCAATTATCGGCAGCCCCGGAATAAAGTACGGCCAGGTTGTTTTCAGACCGTGCACCTTTGCTGCAATAATGTGGCCTAGCTCATGCACCCCTAGAATGCCCAACAATGACAACGTGTAGATTATCGCCACCTCGAGAGGTTGGCCTATCGGAATGATCGAGTTTGTTCCGGCAGCCCTGTAGTATCCGTCGATCATCACAAATGCGATCACAACTGCAAACAGGATTCTGGGGGTCCAAGACGCACTGAGCCATCTTCCCTGTTTTTTTGGCGTGAATTTTTGTACAAGAATGTAGATCTCATCACCGTTTACCTTCTCCAGACTGCACATGTAGCTCTTATCCTCCAGTCTTTTTGCCAAATCCTCAAATTTTGATTTAAAATCCATGTCCTCTATTCGAAACTCCATGGAAAAATCGGTCTTGATAAAGTCACTTACATCAAACATAGAGTTGATAAGGGAGATTATCGCGTCTTGTGAGGACTCGTCCATGGTTTAGTGTCAGATTTGTCCATTAATGATCTTTTGGTTTAAAATTAAATATTGTTGTTTTCTATAGACATCATGCAGGTAATTCTAAGGCAGTTAGGCCAGTGCAGCATAAGACGGGCAGTGACCAGTGATCTGATCTCGATCATGGAGATTAACCTCAAGACGTTGCCTGAGCATTACTCTGATTACTTTTATGAGAGCCTGCTTGCAGAACTCCCCGAGGCGTTCATAGTCGCAGAGGTTGGAGAAAAGCGTGTAGGATACATTATGTGTAAAACAGAGTTTGGTTTCTCAAATTTTAAAAAATTAGGTTTTGTCAAAAAAGGCCATGTTGTGTCTATTGCAGTCATTGAAGAGTACAGGAGAAAAGGCATTGGAAGCGTACTTGTTGAAGAGTCAGTAAACGGCATAAAACTGCGAAACTGCGACGAGTTTTATCTGGAGGTAAGATGCAGCAACGGTGAGGCCGTACGACTGTATGAGAAGTTGGGCTTTGTAATTAAGCAGCAACTAAATACGTACTACAGGGACGGCGAGGATGCATACCTTATGGCAATTGAACTGAATTAGTTCAAACCAATAAATAACTCACAGAAAAATCATCGGTTATGGACAAACGGAAAGGAACAGGAATCACGATATTTGTACTGTGTATAGGCGGTTTCTTTCTTTATGCATATTTGTTGATGCTCTCTGAGTGGAGTCCCATCGTGCTGCAGTTATCAGTACTGATGATTGCAGGAGGGATTTTGGGAGTGATTGCATGGATTGGATATGTCATGGCAACGACAAAACCCTCTGCTGCGTCGATCACATCAGATGACTAGTAGTCTATTTGAAAATTTTTGCGTCCACTACCGTTTGATAGTATCTTGGACCTACAGGCCGAACTATTTTGGAGTGCAGAATCTCTGATTTTACGGGTGTAACCTGTGTATAGTGCTCTTCTGAGAGTCTGCCTGCATCTGATTTTTTATCTGCATGAATGTGGGAATAGTAATGGATGATGCCCCCATCTTTTGTTGCGCTGATCGCCGATTCCAAAAACTCATCTGATCTTTCAGGCAACAGCATCAGCGTCCTGTCTGAACTGTTAATTAGCTGGTCTGCAATAATTTTTGTCGCATCCCCGTTGATTGAGATTACATTGCCTTGCATTTTCTTATTTTGTGCGATGTTTTTCTCACAGAGCATTGATGCTGTCGGGTTGATGTCAATACTGTATACGGTACATTTTTTGTTTTTGGCAGCCATTATGGAAAACATTCCAACCCCTGCAAACATGTTGGTTACCACCTCTCCGTCTTGGACTAGGTTCGATATCCTCTCACGTTCCGTTGATAATCTAGGTGAAAAAAATGCATTTTTCACATCTACTGAAAATCTGCAGCCAAATTCCGTATATTGTGTCTCTGTAATGTCCCTGCCTGCAAGAATCTCAAGGTCTCTTGTACGAAAATCACCGCTTACTGCAGTGCTCTGATAAAATACGCTCTTAGCTATCTTTACCCCGTCAAGTAGCGCCTCACCGATGATCTTCTTTTTTGATAATAGCGGTTCTGGGATTCTTACAATTATGATGTCGCCAATTTGATCAAAGGCTGAGATTAACTGCTCGCTCTCTTGTGCTGTAAGGGCATCCTCTAACGCTTTTTTTAGCATCCTAGTCATTTGCTTGTAAGGCTGCGATATCAAATATAATTTCTAGGTAAT
>JAKZUU010000037.1:0-2795 GCA_047516405.1 Candidatus Nitrosopumilus sp.
GTCGTAGAGCCTCTCAAGTCCTGCCTGATCTACACAAACCAACCAGTCATGTGGCAGAGTACGCCTGGCCCAAGACCCATCCATCTTGCGAATCGATTTGCCCTTCTTCCTGTAGATATATGCCAACAACCTGCCCCTTGCCTTTACATCTGTCTCCTTTTTGTGTAATTCCTCAAGCTTGTCTATGCCAATGCCTTGGAGAAAACTCTCTTCTCAATCTTTTCTTTTTCATTACTTGGGGAGGAGGAGGAGGAGGAAATGCATAGATTCATGTTTAATCTGGAAAGTTGAAAACAGTTAAACTGCCAGTAAAGATTGATTAACTTAGTCGTTCACTACGCACCTCATCTAACACATGCAGATTCTCAAGTGATGATAAATCTCCTAGATCCTCCCCCAACAATTTTGATTTTAGCAGCCTGCGCATAACCTTGCCTGTTCTGGTCTTTGGAAGATCAGAGATTTGAAAGACAAATTTTGGTCTTGCCACCTTGCCAATCTTCTCTGAGATGTGCTCTGATATGTCAGATTCTGAGATTATATCTGATTTGTTATATGCTACAAAAAAGACTGCTATTGCCTGGCCTGTAATCTTGTCAGGAACTGCAACGGATGCGGCATCAGATACTTTTCTGTGAGATATCGCTGCATGTTCTATCTCTGCTGTGCTCATTCTGTGTCCTGAGACATTGATCACATCATCTGTTCTTCCGCGCATATACCAAAGACCGTCCTTATCAACACAGACATAATCACCATGAAACCAGACATCCTTGAATCTGGACCAATAGGTTTCAAGATAACGCTTTTTGTCATGCAGTAAACTACGAGTCATCGCAGGCCACGGGGACAACACCACAAGATACCCGTTGGCCCCCCTGACGGGGTTTTGCATGTCATCTACCGCATCAAGATTCATTCCAGGTATTGGAATCCCGACAGTTGAGGGCTTTAGCCTCATCCCGGGAAACACGGACAGCATCGCCCCGCCTATCTCCGTCCCGCCAGACAGGTTCATTATTGGAATCTTTCTGTCTCCCACCTTCTCATACAGCCATCTCCATGAATCCTCGTCAAGCGGTTCTCCAGTAGTCGGAATATTTTTGATGCTGTCCAACGGAAATGACTGCAGCGGCTCTATCCTGTTTTTTTTAAACGTTCTGACGGCAGTAGGCGATGTGCCAAATATTGTTGCCTTGTACCCTGAGAGCATCTCCCATGTCCTGTAGATGTCAGGATGGTCAAGCGCACCGTCATAAATTACGGCACTGGCACCTGTCAGCAGCAGGCCATATACATTCCAGACCAATCCTGTGATCCATCCAATGTCTGCAGGCCAGAACAGTATATCATCTTTCTGTGTATCAACTAGGTATGCCGACTGGTATCCTGCAAAGACGGAGAATCCCCCGTGGGTCTGTACCACCCCTTTTGGTTTGCCTGTAGTACCTGAGGTATACAAAATAAACAACGGATCCTCAGAATCCATAACTGCAGTCTCACACACATTGTTTTGTAGGGACAAAAGCCTGTCATAAAATAAAATCTTCTCTGATTCCAAGTAACTGTCTATTTTTTTGTATCTAACTATGATTATCTTTTCAACTCCTGTCTCTTTAATTGCAGTCTTGACAGACTGTTTTTGGGATACTGCCTTTCCCTTTCTGTAAAACCCGTCTGAGACTATCAGGATCTTTGCGTTGCAGTCCTGCAACCGTATGCGCAGTGACTCTGCACTATATCCTGAAAAAATTACGGTTGAAACTGCGCCAATCTTGGCCGCTGCAAGTATTGCGACAATTGCCTGTTTTATCATGGGCAGATAAACTGCAACAACATCGCCTTTGAGTACCCCGATTGATCGCAGTGCATTGGCAAATTTTGATACCTCTGAATCAAGTTCTGAATACGAGATGCTGGATGTAACCTTGTCTTCTGATTCAAAATAGTATGCAGTTCCCGCAGGATCCTGTCTGGCAAATTTCTCAACTGATGAGTGGTAGATGTTTGTCTTGCCGTCTACAAACCATTTGGGCCATGCAATACCGCAAGACACATCCAGTATCTTGGTATAGGGTTTGTTCCAGACGATGCCGATATCCTCGCCAATGGACTCCCAAAACCATTGCAGGTCGTCTTTGGCAGCCCTTGAGAGTTCCTCCAAAGAGTCCATGTTGTGTTTTTGCATAAATTTAAAAATATTTGACTCCTCTATCTGCTTTCTAGTCGGAATAAACTCAAAATCAGACAACTGAACTATAGATGCAAGTATAAACTAAAAAGATTTGTGTTGCGTCCCTGATAAAGAATCAAGGTTTGACAGGGCATCGTATCTTAAAAATGAGAATTTTTGCAAAAATTGGCAGACAGGCAACCAAACAGCGGCGGCATAACGCAGTCTTGGGCGTTGGTGCTGCCATCCTTTGGATTCTGCAGTACAGCCCTTGATTGAATTTGGCCATCCTGACGATCTGCTAGTTTGTTGCCTGCACTTGCACAAGACGTATGCAGTCTAGTCCTCTGTAAGTTGCCGCACTCTGGGCATTACAAGTTGGTATGGATGATCTGGCTGTTGCCTGTGTGTGTCAGGATGTTAAGAGAAGATCCTGTCAAACTAGATGCAGTCTAAAGTTGTTGGGAATAAAACAACGACAACAACAACAACAACATGCTATTTGCAGCTAAGATTCAAAGTCAAACGTGCTGTCGTCTGCATTAAAGTGGCCAAACTTATACCAAACCCCGTCACGAACGCTCCAGAGATCATAGTCTGCTATTGCCAGGTCGCCAAACTC
>JAKZUU010000038.1:0-4154 GCA_047516405.1 Candidatus Nitrosopumilus sp.
TGGGATGGCATAATAGTGTGCGACGGCTGGTCGGCATACAATGGATACCGCGTCCAGCGCTGCTGGTCGCACATAATACGCGAGGCCAAGGATCTCTGGGAGCGCAATCTGGATTGTCCGGGCACGTGGGATGTCCTAAGACGCCTGCGCAAAATCTATTACGATGCCAAGAAGGTGAGCAAGAAACGCTCGCGCTCGCTCCGGCACAGGGCATACGCCAATCTGCTTACCCGCATCGACAGGATCATTGCAAGATACGCCGACGATCCAGTCCTGGAAAAGTTCATGGGCAAGCTCGGCAATGCAGGCAGCGATCTGTTCCGGTTTGTGCTGAATCCAAATATCCCGCCTACAAACAACGCAGCAGAGCGCGGGTTGCGAGAGATAGTCGTGCACAGAAAAATACGGGGCAGCATAATGGCAAAAGAGACGATGACGTGGCTGGCAAATTTCTTTTCATGTGTAATGACATGGAAGAACAATAAACTTGACTATTTGGCAGAGATTGCAAAATACGCCTAAAATTGGATTAAACCACGTAAACACTTACCAACTTTTTATGCAATACCGCGACCAAGAATCTTGATCAAATTTATTAGTAACGCATTTTCATAAAACAACATGTTTTGTGTTCATTGCGGATACAAGATGGACAATGATCACAAGTTTTGCCCATCATGTGGAAAATCTACAACAAAATCTGATTCTGATGTAATTACCGATAATACTGGAAAACCTATGAATGCAGAAACTCCAAAAATTGAGGAAAAAATGTATTTTGAAGGTAGCGGTGAAATAGTAATCAAAAAGATTGAGCATAGAGGCGGTGGAAGAAAGGTAGCAAGCTGGTTGGCAGGCGGACCTATTGGATATCTTGCATTTGGGCGCGATAAAACTCAGAAATCAAAAGCAAAGGGAAGGCTAGCGGTAACCCAAAAGTCAATCTATTGTGCAGGCAATGAATACCAGTTCTCAAAGATTTTAAGTTTGGCAAGAATTGGAACGATGCACAAATCTGTTTTAGTTAATTTTGAAAATGATGTCGCAGGAGAGAGGTACGATATTAAATTGGAGATCAAGACAAAGGAGATGGACAGGCTATTTTCCGCCTTAGAAAGTGCAAGAATGTCCAAGATTGGTTTTTAAGTTATAAAGAGATATGAAGAGAATTTACTTGGTTGCAGGAACAGGTGGATGGGTAGTATTATTACTTTTCATAATTGTTGGGATTACAACATCCAGCACATCTGAGAATCAGATCGATGCAGAAAGAAGAACGTTTCAAATGCATGAAGTTGTCATCCACGCCGTCTCGGATAATGAGAGCATCGCAGTAAAGATTACCGAAGCAAACATCATACTGGATTCTAAAACTCCTCAAACGTGTGTGTTTGGCGACTGTGTTGATGACAGAAAACCTGGAAAATATGTATTGAATGTCATGATGGATATTACAAATTTGGCAAGTGAGAAGTACCGTAACAACCCATATCAATTTGAAATTGAGGATGCTGACGGCAAGAGATATGATCTAGCATCAAGGGATCTTAGATTCGGTGCCCCGGAGATGTCCAAAGGAGAATCATCCAGCACACAAATTGCATATGATGTGGATGTGTCACAATCTCAATACAAGTTGATTTTAAAGCAGTCTTGGAGCGATACTGAAACTGCCATTGAGTTGGATAAACTACAAAAATTCAGACCCGAACTGTGTCAAGGAGATACAGATTGCTTTGCAGGATTCGTCGACAGTGTAGTTGATGGAAATACTTTGGATGTGTTAGATATTGAAGCAGGTCAGGTTAAACGAGTTGAACTATCGCTAATTGATACTGCCGATGTTGGGGAAGCCAACTATGAAAATGCTCGAGACTTTACGGCAGGTTTCTGTCCAGTCAAATCATATGTACTCTTTGATGAGGATGACGGACAGGCAGGCGATTCCGAGGATAAGATGATTGGAAAATTGTTTTGTGAGGGAAAATTAGTCCATACGAATCTGTTGGAGCACGGGCTAGCTGTAATCAATACGGAATTGTGTGAGATAAGCGAGTATGCACAAGAAACATGGGCAAAAAATAACGGTTGTAGTTAATTTGTAGATGTGTGTCAGTAGATGAAAATGCTAGTTTTTCAGCAGTTTGACGGCACGCAGATTCAATGAAATTAGTCAGGGTGACGATAATTCTAGGCACTGGTGATTAAAAGCGACGCGTGCAAGTATTCATTGTCCACATGAAAAACAAGCAGACGCACCAACATACATCCGCAAAATCCACTTAAGGTCATCGGTCCGATATTGTGCACCATCTTACAGATCGAATTCTCCACAAGGTGCAATGCCCTGTACAGTCCTGCCGAGTTCTTTGGCCGCCTCTTTGAGATGTGCAAGAACAGGGAGTACGCAGAGACTGTGCATTCAAGTGCCACCGGAGACGAGGAAACGGTGCCGACTGCCCAGTGGATACTTGGCAGGATAAGAACAGTCAGGCGCGACTATATGCTGAAGCGATGCTACAACGTGATGGACCGAACCGTGCGCCAGATGAGGAGGCACGGGATGTTCAGGACCCTGATAGATGTGGCAATCGACAAGCATCTGGTGTGCAGGTACGACAAGTTCGAGAGGACTGTAAACACGATAAAGTCAAAGTACAAGAGAGGAACCTGCAACTTTAACTGTCTGGCGACTGTAAACTGCATAGTGGACGGCTCGCGGGCATTCCTAGGCTCAAAGTTGTTCCTGAGGGGCCCCTCCAACTCCCAGACAATCCTGAAACTGGTTGAAGGGTGCAAAAGAAAAGGAATCAAGATTCGATCCCTGAAGATCGACCGGGAATTCTTTACAGTTCAGATCATCAACATGCTTGATGCGCAAAACATTGCATTTACTGTACCTGCCATCAAGACCCCTGGAGTCAAGGAGGCAATAAACGAGTTCAAAGAAGGCAGAAGGGATGCCGTCTCGCGCCATTCCATAAGGTCAGCTGACGGCAGTACTGCCAACTTTACCCTGATCATACTTGACAAGGGCGAGGGGAAATTCTTTACGTTTGCGACCAACGCGCCGGTAGCGGAGGTGCTTGCGTACAACTCAGGTGCCATGAAGGGAGCAGAAGGGTTTGCAGAACAGTACCGCTCCCGCTGGGGCGTGGAGACGGCATACAAGGACTACGAATCGGCAAGGCCAAGAACCACAAGCAGGAACGAGTCCGTGCGAATCCTGCTGCTGTTCGTGCCGATGTTCATGTACAACGCGTGGTGCCTGGCAAAGTATCTTGCACAGGCATCATCTCATACTGCATGCATGACGCTCAAGGGGTTGCTCAAGCTGTTCCTCAAGTTCATACGGGATCCAGACCAGACGGCATTTCCTACCTGACTTGCAACCTGCGTTGCACCGGCAGGGATCAAGGCCAGCCCAAAGGCTGCTGGCGTACGTGACACATGGGTCTCAATACGGTAATGACATGACATCATTTCCGATCGCTTGGACATCATGCCAGCATGACAGAACCCTTGACACAACTTGAAAGGAAACTCGCAGTTCCTGACGTCTCTCATGTAGGGAACATTTTCATCTACTGAACTAGAAGCATGCCAAAGTTTATCCAAGAGCAGGTGGATGCCCTTAATTCAGAAATTACGACTACACAGGAGGCGCTGGTTTGGGCTTCTGATAACCTTCATCCCAAAGTTGCAAAAGCGTCAAATTTTGGCGCAGAAGATGTAGTTGTCATGGATATGATGCTAAAAATCAATCCCAAATTCCGTTTTTTTACCCTTGATACCGGACGGTTGCCTGAAGAGACTCACGAGATCATCGACACTTAGAAAAAAGTACAACATCTCAGTCGAAGTCTTGTTTCCTGATTCGGACCAAGTTGAGGATATGGTAAGAGAGAAAGGAATGAACCTGTTTTATGACAGCGTGGCAAACAGAGAGCTGTGCTGCAAGATTCGCAAAGTAAACCCAATGAACAAAATGCTTGCCACTTTGGATGGGTGGATATTACGGGATTAAGAAGAGAGCAGACACAGAACCGAAAAAACATGTCCATCTTTCAGATAGATAACGCGCACGGGGGAATCTTAAAGATAAATCCAATCATTGACTGGACATGGGATCAGATTCAAGATTATATCAAAAA
>JAKZUU010000039.1:0-19582 GCA_047516405.1 Candidatus Nitrosopumilus sp.
GGAGTCACACCTATCTGGACTGCTACCGACGACGAACTCGTGCCTTTCTTGATCTGCCCCATTGCGTAACGTATGGCCTTGGCAGTCAAACGTTTTGTCATCTTTTTCCTTGATCGATGCAAGGCAAAATAATCCTTTACGGTAAGCTTGATCTTAGCTGGACCTAATTTTCGTACAATATACTGTTTGTCATTTTAGATGAACTTATAAATATAATTTTTGCCAGAGGTGTTGTTGGAATTTGCAATTGAACAAAGAGTCGAAGATGTTGAATTGCCCGGCAATTTCAAATCACCCGTATTCTTAAAGGAATTTGAATCTGCCTGCCCCCATGCAGAGTGCAGTCTTGGTTCCTGTGTATTTACATTCGGGCAGTCCCCGTTTCATGTTCCCAAGATAATTCAGGATGCACTTGCCTGTAATACAGACAAGGGTGCATACGCACCGATTTCGGGAATTCCAGAGCTGCAAGAGGCCATTGTAAGATACAACAAGCATTATTTTGATGTTGATGTTACAGCACAGCAGGTGTTTGTAGGGCCCGGAACAAAAGAGCTGATCTATATTCTTTTGGAGGTTCTGCACGGAACTGTCATCTTGCCGACTCCTGCCTGGCTGGGGTATCTGCCACAGATTAGTTTTCTGAATAAAAGCTATCACATACTGCCTACACGGGAGAATAAAAAAATCAGTCCAAACGATCTGATGAGACTGGCATCCAAACTGCATGACAAGCAGAAAATTTTGATGCTGAACAATCCAAACAATCCAACCGGGTTACTGTATGACAAATCAGAGTTGGAGGAGATCGCAGATGTGTGCCGCAAACAGAACATCATCGTACTGGCAGATGAGATTTATGCACAGATTACGTATGATATGACAAAGTTTGTCAGCATGGCAAAAATTTATCCTGAAGGGACGTTTGTCACAAACGGGCTGTCAAAATCCCACGGTGCGGGGGGGTACAGACTGGGCTATATCCTGTTTCCACAAGGTGCGGTAAGCTCTAAATATCAGTTTGAGAAGATTCAGGCCATCGAATACACATCAGCCGTTACCCCAGTTCAGCATGCGGCAATTGCAGGGTTTGAGATCAGTCCTGAAATTGATCAATATTTCCAGGTGACTCGAAGCATCAACCAGATTATCGGCGAGTATACCTTTAATGCCTTGTCTGCAATTGACGGGGTAAAGGCTACAAGACCTGCCGGTACTTTTTACCTTCTTGCCGATTTTAATGCGCTTGCTGCAGAATTAAAAAAGGCAGATATTTTTACGTCTCAAGAGTTATCTGAATCTCTGATCGCCCATCCCTACCATGTTGTCATTGTCAGGGGTGATGATTTTGTACTGGAACGGGGTGATCTCAGCACAAGAATTGCATATGTAGATTATGACGGGTACGAGATATACGACTGGTACCTCAAGAACAGGCCCGAAACGAGTTCCGAAAAACTGGAATTTGTAAAAGAATATGCCCCAAAGATTGTCAGGGGAATTGAAATGATTGCAAAGTTCTTCGATGATCTGAAAAACAGATAATGTGTCCTGCCGTCATCGTGCATCGCAAAAAACAGGCTTGGGACCCGGCAATCATGTCTTTTTCATTCTCAAAAACAGATGAAGAGTCCGGGATCAAAATCAACTGCAAGATGCAATCATCTAAAAATTCCATAGAATTGTCGTTCTGCTGTTATCTGCTGCTGCTGCTGCTGTTGTTGTTGTTGTTGTTGTTGTTGTTGTTGCTACTACTACTGCTTATTGGCAACTTTATCTGAGAATCAACCTGACCCTGATTCATCGACTCTGCGTCGTTGTCGTTTTTTACGCCTCTGCATCTTTTTGATCTGCTGTACAACCAGTGGCAGAAATGCACCCACATCCGATACGATTCCCAGTGCCTGCCATGTGCCCCTATCCATGAGCTTGGTGACAGTTGTCTGATTGATGTCGACTACAATTACCTTGGTATCGGCCGGAAGCATGTTGCCTACTGCAATTGAGTGCAACATAGTTGAGATCATGATAACCATGCTTGCATCTTTTAGAATCTTTTTGTATTCACGCTGTGCACAGGATATGTCGGTAATTACGTCAGGCAGCGGTCCGTCATCCCGGATGGAGCCTGCCAGAACGAACGGCACCTTGTTTTTTACGCACTCGTACATTATTCCTTTTGTCAGTTTCCCGGTTTTCACCATGTCTGCTATGGAACCTGCCTTAAACACCGCATTAACGGCATCCATGTGGTTTCTATGCCCCTGGTGCGCCAGTGTTGCATCATGTACGTGCATTCCCAGCGATGTTCCCTGGGTGGCGTACTCTATGTCATGAACTGCAAGCGCATTGCCTGCCAGTACCCCGTCAATGTATCCTGCCCGAATCAGCTCCGATACCGAGTCATCTGCGCCCGTATGCACAATTGCAGGTCCCCCGACAATGATTATTTTGCCGCCATTCTTTTTGGCATTGTGGATATCGTCTGCAACTTTTTTTGCAATATGCTGGGTTGGCCTCTCACTTGAACTTGAACTGCCCATAAACTCAAAGACATTAAGGCCTTCCCTTGGACGCTCAGGCGGAATAATCTTAATGCCGTTCTCACCTACGACTATCTGATCATTTTTTTTGACATCCCTGATTGGAGTGCAAAACGCCCGGTTGTTTTTTATTGTAATGCATTTGTCCATCATCGTGTTTTCGACTGGAATCCACCTTTTTTTATGAAAAACACGTGTATGGTTGTTTGTTGTGCTGTAAAAACCGTCAGGCATCACGCAGTTTTTGGGGGATCTCTTTAGCGTGATCTCTTTTTGAATCTGGGACACTGCCCCTAAACGATAGACAGCCTCCAGAATCTCATCCAAATGCTCCTGGTTTTTGCCGGTAACTAGCAGTCGTGCAAATGACTGCTCATTCTTTCTCTTTCCAACGTTTATCTCCTCAACCTCAAACTCTCCTTGCAGGTCCATTATCTTGTTAAATATGTTGGCTAAAATCATAGAGTCGATTAAATGACCGCTGATCTGAATCTCCTGGCTGAACGTGCCCATGCAGTTGCTGTACATCAGGATAACTAAAGCTTTACGTTTTTGATTTTGTTTTCACGTTTTTCCCGTTTTTATTTTTATTTTTATTTTTATTTTTATTTTTATTTTACACAGGCAGGATTACCTTGCCTTCAAATTTTGGGATGCTGTCATTTTGAAACTCCTTCTCCAGGATCTCTTTCTGCTGTTTTGTAACTCCCTGAACTATGCTTTTAGACGATCCAGTCTTGTCGACTAGTGCAAGAATATATCCGCTGGTGTCAGTCAGCACAAATCCTGATGACTCGTCAACGAATGCATAAAGGTTCTCCTCGCCTACAGGTATCCAGGAGTTTGATCTGCTGCCTACAAGTGCCAGTGCAGGCATGGCCTTGCCGTTGGTCAATGAATTCAGATACTCCCTTGACTCTGCCACCCTCTTTTGACCTAACTTTAATGCCTGAAAGTATTGCATAACTTGGGGATGGTTTGTTGGCTATAAAAACAAATTTGCACGGTTATATCTGCGCCCCCAGACGCCTGGCATAAGATATTGCCGCCTTGGCATCATCCTGTGTTATGCCCGCATCGGAAAATTTTTCACTCAAGCCAGTCAAGACACCCATGGTGTTTTCCTGATGGTATCCCCTGAGAACGGCACATATGCGATCAAAGAACAGTCCCTGTTTTTTGATATCAGAATCGTAGTTGTTTAAAAATACGGCCAGTCTTGTACTGTTGTCATCATTGTTGTCGTCATTGTTGTCACCACTGTCGCCATCATTACCAGATTCTGCTAAAACCTTGATGAACACTATATCCTGTAGCGACAGGCCAGCCTTCACTATACACCAATCTCTTTTTTCATCAAGCTAACAGTTAATTTGGGATCTGCCTTTCCTTTTGTCTTCTTCATTACCATGCCAACCAGGTAATTCGTCACGCCCTGGGGGTTGCCCTTTACATCTTTGAGCGCCTGTGATTCCTCTGATATGACCTGTTTGACAATTTCCAACAGCTCTGACTTGCCAGACACATTCCCAAGATCCAGCTCAGAGACTATCTGCGATACATCCTTTCCAGTTTTTATAATCTCGTGCAGTGCATTCTTTGATGAAATTCGGGATACCTGCCCGGATGATATAAGATCTGCCAGCTCTTTTAGATGAGAGGCAGTAAGTTTTGATGACTCTTGAAGTTTTCGGGTATTGACAAGTCCCATCAGGTCAGTGGTAATTATATTTGCGATCTCTTTTGCGTTTGCGCCAGTATGGGCGTTTTCAAACAAGTCAGAATAAAACTTGTCAGATGAGAGCACGTCTGCGACCTGTGGTGCGATGCCATACTCTGATATGTACCGTGTCTTTTTTGACTCTATGCTTTCAGGCATCTCTGATTGAAGTCTCTCCCTGATATCAGGACTAATCTTAATCGAAGGGATGTCGCCTTCCAAAAAATAACGATAGTCAAGATCCTCCTCCTTTGAACGGGACGGAAGGGTAATCTTTCTCCTGTCATCCCAGTGCCTTGTCTCCTGGGCTACCAGTATGCCGCGTGAATGCAGACTCTCCTGTCTTATAATCTCAAAGTGTACAGCCTTTTGGAGATCGTGGAAGGATCCTATGTTTTTTATCTCAACTTTTTTTCCGCCCTTGATTGAGACATTTGCATCAGCCCTCATCGCACCCTCCAGGCCAGGATCTGCGACCCCGAGATTTTCAAGCAGGTCAGAGAGAATATTAAGGAAGTCACGCACCTCTTTTGGAGTCTCAAAGTCAGGCTCTGTAACAATCTCAACTAGTGGTGTTCCTGCACGGTTGTAGTCAACCAGAGTTATCATGTTCTTTGACGAGGTGCCCTCGTAGATTAGCCGTCCCGGGTCTTCTTCGAGCTGGACTCTGGTAATTCTGATATTCTTGTCTCCGACTGCAATCAAGCCTCTTCCGCCGATGCTTGCATCCCCGTAGATGTTCAGCTGCGTGATCTGGAAATTTTTTGGCAGGTCAGGATAAAAATAATTTTTTCTGAAAAACGTGATCTTTTCAGGCGTGCTGCAATTCAAAGCCATTGCAATCATTGTTGCCTTTCTTACTGCCTCTTGATTCAATCGGGGCAAACTTCCAGGCAACCCTGCGCAGACAGGACAGATGTTTTCATTGATGCCAAACCCCCGATAGTCTGCCTTGCAAGAGCAGAACAGCTTGCTGTTCAGGTTCGTCAGTTGGCAGTGAATCTCAAGACCGATAATAGTCATATCGAAAGCTCCGCCAGCTTTGTTGTTTTTTCCAATGCGCGCGCTACCTGCAGCAGTAGCTTGTCTTGCATAGAGTCTGCAATCAGCTGGATGCCGACAGGCAGACCGTTTGAGTGTGTGTACGGTACGGAGATAGAGGGTTTCCCGGTAAGATTTGCAGTTACAGTATTGATGTCAATTAAGAGCATGGAGACTGGATCATCTATCTTTTCGCCCAGCTTAAATGGCAGCACGGGCACGGTTGGCGCAATCAGTACATCAAATCTCTTAAATGTCTCGTTGATCTCCTGTGTCAGCTTGCTTTTTACTTTCAATGCCTTTAAAAAGTATCTTCCCGCATAACCTGCCGATGGCACAAAACCGCCGACAATTATTCTCCTTGTCACCTCGGGCCCGAACTTTGCTCTGGCCTTTGTGATGTAAGAGTTAAACTCGTATCCCTCCAGCGGAAAGTCATCATAGCCGTATCTGATGTTGTCGTATCGTGCAAGGTTGCTGCCTGCCTCAGTGGATGTAATTATGTAGTATGCCGCTACGGAATACTTTACCATCTCAAGTGATATCTCCTCACATACTGCCCCCAAACTCTCCAGTTTTGATATTGCATCCCTTGTTGCAGACAAGACGGCAGGGTCTATCCCATCACCTATCATCTCACGAATTATGCCTATCTTTTTGCCCTGAATGCCTGAATCAATCTCTTCAAGATAGTCAACCCTGTCAGGCGCACAACTTATTGTGGTGTTGTCATTAGGGTCCACACCTGAGATCAGATTCAGCATAAAGGCAGCGTCCTTTACTGTCCTAGTGATGGGGCCTATCTGCTCTATGCTGTTGGCATGGGAGATAAGACCGTAACGACTAACCAGACCGTAAGTTGGTTTGTATCCGACTACAGAACAGAAACTTGCAGGAGTTCTTACAGAACCCCCAGTATCAGAGCCCAGCGATGCGACACACTCAAATGATGATACAGATACCGCACTGCCCCCCGACGAGCCGCCTGGAACGTACTGTGTATTCCATGGGTTTTTGCTCGGACCGAATGCGCTGAACTCTGTTGAAAGCCCCATGGCAAACTCGTCCATGTTTGTCTTGCCGACAAATATCGCATCTGCCTGTTTCAATTTTGTTATGACTGTGGCATCGTATGGCGCAACAAAGTCCTCAAGCATGAGGGACGCACACGTGGTTTTGGAGTCTTTTATGCACATGTTGTCCTTGATGGATACAGGCATGCCAAAGCACGCGCCGACTTGATGTCCTGATCTGATTTTTTTGTCAATTTCCCGGGCCTGCGCTACTGCAGAGTCGTTTAAAGACAAGAATGCATGTAGTGTGCCATCGACACTTTGTATCTGCTCGATGGTTCTTGCAACAAAGTCCTCAACTGAGATGTTTCCCAGTTTGGCCTCCCGGACAAAATCAAGTGCAGAGATTTTCAGGTTCGCCATGATTATGATGACATCTTTGGTGCACGAATGCTGGTTCCCTTGTAGTGGTTTAGTCTTTGAATTAGCTTGTCATCAAATGGTATGTGTTTGTCCTCCCTCAAATCCGAGAGGCTTATCTCAGGCATTACAACTGATTCTGATTCAACGCCGGCAGAATCCAAGATATCAAAGTAGTCGATCATCTGATGCACTTGGTCCACGTACTGTGCACGATCCCCGATGTCTATCTTCATCAATTTGCAGACATGTTTTATCTCCTCTAAAGTAACTGTCATCTCACAACAATACCTACGGTGTCAGCCTATCTATATCTCGCGGATAAAAAGTCACGTCACGGATGTTCTCAGTGCCAGTCAGTGCCATGATCAGTCGCTCAAGGCCTATTCCACAGCCGGCGTGTGGCGGAACGCCGTAGTCAAACGCGTTTAGATGGTATTCAAAGTCATCAGAGTTCATTCCCTTGTCCTTCATTCGCTGAGCCAGATGATCACGCTTTTGAATCCTTGTGCTGCCCGAAGACAGCTCCAGATCCCCGTACATCAGATCAAAGGACTCGGAGACTTTGGGGTTTTGTGTGCTTTCCTTTACGTAAAACGGTTTTGGGGCAAGTGGCCAATCCGTTATAAAGTAAAATCCCTCCAGACCTATCTTTTTGAGGCTTGATGGATACAGGTCATCGCCCCACTGGGTCTTTGCATCAGTGCCTTGTAATTTTTCAACTAGGTGGTCATAGGTGTATCTTGGAATGCTTTGCGGAATCTCATGAGGGCCGCATGCAAATTCTGCCCCGTCGTTCTCCTTTAGATATTCGTTGAATGTCAGGATGGATGCCTTTACTATATCCTCAATCCTGTTCATGACATCGTTGTAGTCAACGAATGCCTCCTCCAGATCAACTGATATCGCCTCAGCTAGATGACGGTTTGTTCTGGACGGCTCTGCGCGGAATATCGGTGCAATCTCAAAGACCTTTTCAAAACTCATTGTCAATTGTTCTTTGTATAGTTGCGGACTCTGGGCAAGAAACGCCTCTTTGCTGTAGTAAAATATTGGAAACAGTGCAGCTCCTCCCTCAGTAGCAGTTGCGATCATCTTGGGGGTGTTGATTTCAACGAAATTTTGACTCGTAAAGTAGTCTCTGATTGATTTTAACACTTTACTTCTAATCTTAAATATGTGCTGTAGCGTATCACGCCTGAGATCAATCGGTCTCACCTCTAACCGGGTATCAATGTTCTTCACAGTCTTTGCTGTGGGTTCAAATGGCGGAATCTTTTGGACGTTTGAAAATACTCTCAGCTCTGTGGGGATTATCTCAAATCCGCTAGGCGCCTTCTCCGATAATTTTACAGTGCCTGTAACTGCAACTGACGAGTGAGGTTTTATGGATGATATCTTTGTGCGAATCTCATCTGAACAGTCACCTTTCTTTGCCACCACGGAGATATCGCCGTCCTTGTCACGAATTGTAACAAAAGTGATGTTTCCGTGTCCCCTTACACTCAAGACCCAGCCCATTACGGTAACTAAGGTGCCATCCATGGATGGCAATGGTGTAATGTCCTTTGAGTAGTGCGTTCTGCGGAGATCCCCTAGCTCAGTTTCAATCATGATTTGATTTATAGTAATATCATGGTATAATTAATTTTTACATGAGTAATTGATACCAGCATCAAGACATTGATCTAAAAAGTGGCATCATGAACATTATTTTATTGCAAAACAGCCACTTGTATGCAACCTACAGATACAACAGCAAAAGCAAGAAATCTGTGCCAAATCCACTAAAACGATTTTTTGCAGGGTCGTTCTGAAATCGGTTCCCAATTTCATAATATTTATAGCCAGTAAAAATTGCAGAAAAAAAGATGAATGTTCTAATAGGTATTGTAGTTGCAGTCTTTATCATTACAGGGGCATATGTGGGATACCACGTATCAGAACAGCAACAGCAACAGGTAGAAGAGACAAAAGGACATGACATCACAGTTGAACCAAGTGTTCTCGGTGAGGGTTCAGGCCTGACTCAGATCTCACAGGATTCCAAACCAGATACGATGTTGTCACTTTATAATTTCAGATCGAATTTATATTATTAGTGACTTCAAGATAACATCATGGCATTGTCAGAGAGGGAAAAGATAGTGGCAATCATCTCAAATGGAATTGCAGTCTTTTCACTGCTCAAAGAGAGAGGCGAACTTACTGAAGATACAACAATGTATAACTTTGTGCTAAAAGTGATTCCAAAGGACATAAGATCAGAGTTAAGCGTGGAGATAATAGACGAGGTGTTCAGATATGTCACATCTGCACATAATTCATAAAGTACAGTTATACCACTAATGATAGATGACTTCAGTAGCGACGTTGGGATCACATTGTGCATTACAGGTTCTAAAGGGTGCAAAGGATGAGGGGCTAGGAACCGTCTTGGTGTGTGAAAAAAAACGCGAAAAATTATATAAAAGATTTCCATTTATTGATGAGCTAGTCATAGTTGATTCGTTCAAAGAGATACTTGAAGAGAGGTGCCAGTCGATTCTCAAAGAAAGGGACTCGGTTCTCATTCCACATGGAACGTTGATTGCACAGATGGATTCAGATGAGATCGAGTCGATAAAGACGCCCATGTTTGGCAACAAATGGATTCTGCGTTGGGAAGCTGACAGGGAGAAAAAAGAGGAACTGATGAGAAAGGCAAGTCTGCCTGTTCCAAAACCTGTAGCTGATCCCAGAGATATTGACAAGCTGGTCATCGTTAAAAGACAGGGTGCGGCAGGCGGAAAAGGGTATTTCATGGCGGCAACCCAAAAAGACTACAACACAAAGAGGGATCAGATGATATCCAAGGGGGTGATATCCAAGGATGAGACATTATACATTCAGGAATACGTGGGAGGGGTCCTGGCTTATCTGCAGTTTTTTTACTCTCCATTAAGAGACGAGCTAGAGTTCTTTGGGGCAGACCAGAGACACGAATCAGACATTGAGGGTCTGGCAAGAATCCCGTCAGAACAACAGCTAAAAACAGACAGGGTTCCATCATTTAATGTCATTGGGAACAGTCCTCTGGTTCTAAGGGAATCCCTGTTGGATGAGGCATATACGATGGGAGAGAATTTTATCAGGGCTGCAAAGCAGATGGTTCCGCCAGGAATGAATGGTCCGTTTTGTATAGAAGGTGTATACGATGATGAGGCTAGATTTACATCATTTGAGTTCTCAGCGAGAATTGTTGCAGGAACCAACATCTACATGGATGGCTCCCCGTATTACACCCTGTTGTTTGATGAGCCTATGAGCATGGGCAGAAGAATAGCAAGAGAGATAAATAATGCTGCCAAATCAGGACAGTTAAAAGAGATTACAACATGATGCCTGTTAACTGTTGATGCGTTAATCTTCAATTTTTGATATCAGGCAAACAATACGTTATCTGTGTTGACTGTACTCATATTTTTGGTAGAGGCTATACTCTGAATCAACTGATGAATGCAAGTGTTACAGGCATCTGAAGTGACGAAGTATAATTGAAAAATGCGTAAAATGTTTTGCTGTTTGAGGCGATTTTAGACTGATTCTCATATAGCAGTGTTGTAAAAAATGATTTTAAGAGATCGTGACGCAAAAAAATGCCGCAAAGTAAAAGAGATTGTGCAGGTGCCAGACATACAAAAAACATGCATTGAATTTTACAGGTGTTGCAGACAGGCAGGCACTGCGAAGCGTAAGAAAGCGCCACAACTCTGATGCAAACCAAGTGATCTGCACAAAAATGAAGCAATATTCGGTTTTAGACAACCAAAACAAACCAAAAAAAAAAGAATAACGCCGACAGAGTCAGATTACTATAAAGGTACCTTGTTGCAGAATTAAGACACATGTAGCATTGAGGATGCCATCATTGTTTTGCTGTTAATAAAAAACAGCTACGAGTTGGATTTTGGATTTGATGTATTTGTGTACAAATTTAAAACTGGTTCAAAAGTATCCAGCGTGATCTCGACTTTTCCGACTCTGCTGCGATAAAGCTTGATTTTCTTGCCCTCGTCAGATATTACAAACTTGTCTATCTCTGCAAGTGCCAGAGTCTCAAGAGTGGCAAGGGTTTTGTAGACCGTTGACAGGGATATTTTCAACTCGTCTGCAATTTCTGTTGCATCCTTTGACTGGTTTTTAATTGAGAACAGGACAGAGCGGGTGCAGACATTGCTAAGAGACTCGATGATCTTTTGGGCAATATCGAACTCAGACAACTGAATAATTGTGGGTTTTTGCAACATGATCACCTAGTTTGGTATCAGCGTAAGGATTGGGTCAGGTTTTCTGATAGAGATGTCAGCTTTGCTGATTCTGCTGCGATAAATTTTGTATTTCCTGCCCTTATCAGACAGCATCCATTTTTCAACCTCAATTAGTGTCAGTTCCTCTAGATCTGTTAATTTTTTGTACACAGAACTCAGTGGGATTTTGAGTTTGTGCGATAGTTCTGCTGCCGTACCTCCTTTTTTAATAATGCTGAAGAGGATTGCACGGGATTCAAAATCAGCTAACGCCTCGATTACTTTTTGGGTAATATCATATTTTTTTAATTGTGGCAACGTTAGTTTTTTGGTCATGCGATCATTAAATATTCGTATCTATTTAAATAGTATTCTCATTCTAGAGAGTCAGAATAATCGTGCTGAACAGTTCCGTCTTTGGATTCCAAGCGATTCCAAAAGAGCCCCAAGATTATTCCGACGGATATCCAAAATGAGGTAACAGCGACGACAGACATCAGTCTGAATTCGTATATCAGGTTTAGGGGAGCAGATTCCTCGTCTGGATTCTCAGGCATGGCGACAAACAATGCGGATATAAAAACGGCATATCCGAACACAGATAGGAATTTTTTGTTGCCCTTGAACCGTTTTGACAGTTTGTAGAAAGCCAGCGCCCCGGCCCCTGAGACTGCAATAAAGGATGCGTACAAAATGACACGGACAAGCACGGTTTCACTGTCGCCCACAGTGGGAGGGTTTGCAGGGTATTTTAAAAAAGGTATCAGATAAAGGGTAAGCCACATAATTCCTGCAAGCACCAATGATTTTTTTAGATCATGATTGCCAGGCAACGAATTCCGAGATACTGCATACACGATTCCAAACAACGAGCCGACTGACATTCCATAAATCACACCTGCAAGAATTTGGCCGCTTTTTTGCCATACTCTGTATCCTTCATAGTTTACTTGAAAGTCAGGAGTGTTCTCGGCCTGGCCAGATTCAAACAGATTACGATTTTCAAGTTCACTTGCCTGATCAAGGTAGGGTTCTACAATTAAATAATTTACAGTTCCATAAACCAGACCAGCAGATGCACCTGAAAGCAGTACGATAATTAGAAAAATGAACGTCTTCATGGCTGGAACCTAGTGACATGGAAAACCTGCAGCGTGTCTTGTATCATGAAAGAGTTCATGAAGGTAGAGATCAGTGAATGCCTGCTCGCCATACACTAGACTAAAGAGATGACCTTGGTCAAACCCTACAACAAAGAGCCCGCCTAGAAAGATGACTGATAGTAAAAGTATTGCCAGTTTTGAGGGACCGGTTTTTACAACACCTAGTTGTTTTGATTCAGACATAAATGATAACAATTTCTGAATATATTTAAGCCCTTTGATATCTGCTAAATTCGTAAAAAAGGAATCTTTTCTGTAATTGTATGAGCGTGCCATGAGATGTCTGCTCTAGCGACTAACATTTTCATCAAAATGCCCTAAACCGATTCATAGTTACACCAGAGAAGAGTTCAGTGCAAAATGACATGGTTTAGGGATCTCAGTGTCAAAAGAAGAGCAATGGCAGCGTTGCACTGCAGGATTTGAGTGTATGGTATCATACATGCTGAGACAAAACATTCAAAGTTGGCATATCTGTCCTGCATGGTGTAGTGTGTCTGTTGGTTGCTGTTGTAGCTGTGTTTGTCTGACATTGCGCAAAATTCTCTTCGGTGGTGCCAACAAACACTATTCGTTGCGATGACCTGTCACGACATACTGCACCAAGATTTAAAACACATTTCAAGGCAAACGACCTGCAATCAAGCACGGCGCAGATACCATGTGAAATGAGCCGGAAATGACATTTGCAAATTCAAAGGCAACTGGATGTCTGCAAAAAACCAAATCAAACAAAGTTGCATGTGACTGCAGATATCATTCAGAGTGCCCATACAACAAATGAAAGAAACGGCAACATTATCAGGCAATGGAACAGACTATATGATAACAGCGCATGTGCTGCTTTGCAGTCACAAACAAGACAATCCACCGTATCACAAATTATCGGATTCAGGTTTTGTCATACATGCAATTCAAATGTTTTGAAGATGTCGACCAGTTTTTATCGGCGCGTATTTGAATCGCAGAAAAACAAGACAAGCAGAAAACAGATGTTCGAGCAAATGTGCCGTTATCTTGCATCAACAAAAAGATTGCAGGACAGATAAAAAAACAACGCAACATCACAGGTGCCATTGCAGCAAAAGAACCAGCATGCAGATATTTTCAGATGAATCCAAATACCAAAATGCAATCAATACATATTTACAGCATCACACCTGCGTGTATGATAATGCCGGAGATATAAAAAATCAGATTCCAAACTCCTAAACATTTTAAGTACGAGCAAATCAAAATTCAATACGTATGACATATTTACTTGAAATAGTTTGATCCAGCATGACAGAATCCAGTTCACGGTTATTATCATTATTATTGTTGTTATCAATCCCGATAATCATAGGATTAATTACAGGTGCGGCCCTGACATCACTGCATTTGTCGCAACACCCCGATACGGATTCAAACGCCTTAACTGCTGCAAAACTAATCCAAGACGGCTCGCCGGTTTTGGGAGACGCTGATGCCCCGGTCACAATCTTGGAATGGGGCGATTACCAATGCACGTTTTGCTACAAGTTTCATCAAGGTACACTAAATACCATCAAAAAGGACTATATAGATTCAGGCAAGGTAAACCTGGTCTTCAAAGACTATCCGCTAAACGGGGATGACTCGGTGCTTGCAGCAGAAGCCTCACACTGTGCAAGCGAGCAGGGAAGATACTGGCAGTACCACGATGAGCTATACAAAAACTGGGGCGGGGAGAGGACTGGCTGGATAACAAGGGAGTCGTTGGAGAGATTTGCAGACACTGTGAACTTGAATCTAGAGGAGTTCAACGAATGCCTTGACAGCCACAGGTATCAGGACATGGTAATTACACAATATGAGTTTGGAAGGGAGATAGGAATTGATGCAACGCCATCATTTTTAATCTTCAACGATCAAAAGGTTCTCAAGATTAGGGGAAACCAGCCATTGGAGGTATTTCTTCGAACGTTTGACGGGTTATAATTGGAAGAAAAAGATTAAATCGATTGGCAACTGTGCAAAGACTGCAGATATGCCAAAGATCAATATAGAAAAGCAGGACTCGGTCAAACTCTACAAGATCAGAAAGACGCTCGAAGAGCTGACAGACAAATCAGGCAGAGGAACAGAACTCATTACAGTGTATATTCCAAAAAGCAAACAACTGCACGAGATTATCGGCACGCTTCAGCAAGAACAGGGAACAGCCGACAATATAAAATCAGATTTGACAAGAACGCATGTAGTTGACTCTCTGGCAAAAGTTGTTCAGAGGTTAAAGATGTACAAAAAGACGCCAGAAAAAGGACTGGTAGTGTTTTGCGGGGCCCTGCCAACAGAAGAAGGCGGCCCGCTAGGAAGCGAGGTGATAAGGGTATGGGAGATAGACCCACCAAAGGATTTAAAGCAGTATCTGTACAGGTGCGACGATCACTTTCATGTAGATATTTTAAAAGACATGCTAAAAGATGACAACCTTATAGGATTTCTGGCAATTGATGCCAAAGATGCAGGGTGGGGACTGCTGCACGGTGACAAGATAGAGGTCTTGACTCAGACAGGGTCAGGAGTTGCAGGAAAGCACCGACAGGGAGGACAGTCTGCAAAGAGATTTCAAAGGCTCAGGGAGATGGAACTGACATACTATTACAACAGGGTTGCCCAGACCACAAGGGAGTACTTTATCGACATCTATCCGGTCAAAGGGCTCATAATCTCAGGTCCGGGACCGACAAAGGAGGATTTTATCAACGGAAACTACCTAGAGTACAGGCTGCAAAATAACATCATATCAACAATTGATGCGTCGTACTCTGGGGCAGAAGGAATCAGAGAAGCGTTTGCAAAATCCTCAGATATTTTGGGAGGCTTTAGAATGGTTGAAGAGAAAAAAATGGTTGAGAGTTTGTTCAAAGAGATCAACTCAAACACGGGAAAGGGCTCTTATGGACTACAAGAGGTCATAGAGTACCTAAAAAACAATGTTGTTAAGACTTTGATAATTACTGACAATACGAATCTTCACATAGTCAAAGGAGTGTGTAAGCGATGCCAACACGCTATGGAAGACATTGTAGAGCGGCAGTCAGTCATTCCAAAAAAGACAGAGTACACAAACAATCCGTGTCCTAGCTGCAATGCAATGGAGATAAGCGTTAAAGAACAAGACATTGTAGATTATCTGGAGATATTGGCAGCGAAGACAGGAAGCCAGTTGGAGGTCGTATCAGGCAGTGCAGAATATGGAAACATGCTTGCCAGTCTTGGCAAGATTGGCGCAATTCTAAGGTACAACCCTGGGCATTCTAAGTAAGCCTGGCTTTGATTTTTGCTGCAAGCCCGGCAAGAACATCGCCATCTACGATCTGGCGTTTTGTCCACACTGTTCCTTTGCTGTTGTACCGCGGAATAATATGTATATGAACATGGGGAATTATCTGTTTTGCTGCCCGCCCGTTGTTCTGGCCAAGACTGAACGCATCAGCGTCTGTTGCATCCAAGACTGCCTTTGCAATTTTTGGCACAATAGAGAATATGCGCCCCACATCATCAGGACTCATATCCGTAATTCTTTCATGATGGTTTCTTGGGATGATCAGGCAGTGTCCAACATCTATAGGATATTTGTCCAAAAATGCGACATGTGACTCGTCTTTATAGATAAAGTTGGCCTCTCGTTTCTCGTCTATGATGTCACAGAATATGCATACCACACAAGATACGCTTATTTGATTTTATTTATTGTTTTGATCATATGCAGTCAAGATTGTCTAGGGTTTTTCTTGACCGCAGTGCATGCACCTAGTCGATGAGAGTATCTCAAACCAGACAAAATCGTGAACAAATCCTTCCTTGCAATCCATATGAGATAACTGACAGGCCGCAATACAAAGTATTCTGTCAATGTTTTAACATCAATGATGCAAAATAAATTACTGCCAGCGTTGCAATCGCAGATGCCAAGATGCAGTACACTGCCAGTCATCGGCGTCGAATGGTTAATTAGGGCAAATTTTTTAAAGTCAGATCAACTAATGGGCAGAAAAGAGAGACGAGAACGTGAAGCAAAACGCGAGAACTATGCCACTAAAAATTCGGCTGCAAAGAGAAAACAGACACTGATTGCAATCGGAGTCTTGTCAGTTATTGCAGTTATTGTAGGGTACTCTGTGTGGTTGTTTATTTCCGAGCCACCGGTTACTCCGGGAGGGCCCCCCAATGCCGGTACACTACGCAGTGATCATTCACATGCGGCAATACTTGTAAAGATATTTGGAGATACGTTTGATTTTTCCAGTCCTGCTTTTCAGATTAAATCAAACTGGACTCATTTTGAAGGCAGAGACGGCACCACAATACACAAACATGCGACGGGGGTGACGCTGGGATATCTCTTTGAGACACTCTCAATAGGTCTTGACGAGGAATGCTTTGTCTTTCCTGACGGAAAGGATTTTTGCACGAATGAGGATTACACGTTAAAGTTCTTCATCAACGGGGAACAAGTTGACGACATCAGAGATTATGAGATACAGGAAGATGACAGAATACTGATTGTGTTTGGCGGAGAGACCCCTGAAGAGATAGAGGGATATCTGCTTCAATTGGACAACCAAGAACTGATAAAATAGACTGTCTCTTTGCTGTGCTGCTGCTGCAGTATGCAGACGTACGACAGGTTCAGCGTTTACAGGTTGCAGCAGAGATGCTGTGCAGTACTACCACATCCAAGGTGTGAACAATGTGCATGATGACGACTGCGACGATAACATCAAAGTCTAAATTATACCAATAAAAAAATCATTTATGGAGATCTCTAGTAGAAATGTGGTAGAGGGAACTGCCAGAGCGCCACACAGGGCAATGTACAAGGCCATGGGATTAACTGACGATGACTTGTCTAAACAATTCATTGGTGTATGTCACACTGGAAATGAGGCTACACCGTGCAATATCCATCTTCCAAAATTGGCCATTAAGGCCAAAGAAGGGGTGTCAGATGCAGGTGCGACGCCACGAGAGTTCTCTACAATTGCAGTAAGTGACGGGATTGCGATGGGACATGAGGGAATGAAGTCATCACTGATATCTCGCGAGGTTATTGCAGACTCTATTGAGTTAATGGTCAGGGCACACCAATACGATGCGTTAGTGGGCATTGCAGGCTGTGACAAGAGTTTGCCTGGAACAATGATGGCAATGGCAAGACTGAACATACCATCGGTGTTCGTTTACGGAGGAACCATTATGCCCGGAATGCTAGGTGAAAGAGAATTAACGGTAGTCGATGTGTATGAGGCAGTTGGGGCATATAATGCACAACAGATAACGCTTGAGGAACTGAAAAACATCGAAGATACAGCATGTCCGAATGCAGGGTCCTGTGGAGGAATGTTTACTGCAAACACCATGGCATCGATATCAGAGGCGATAGGCATCGCGTTGCCCGGAAGCGCCAGTCCTCCTGCAGAGGATGTGAGGCGTGAGAGGATGGTATATGGCACTGGAGTGGCATGTGCCAAATTATTAGAGCTTAATATCAGACCCAGAGAAATTCTAACTTTTGAGGCATTTGAGAATGCAATAACAATGCTGAATTCTGTCGGTGGATCAACGAACGGAATTTTACACCTGCTTGCACTTGCAAACGAGGTAAATGTAGATTTGACATATGATGATTTTGAGAGAATAAGAAAAAAGACCCCCCACTTGGCAGATATGAAGCCCGGTGGAAGATATGTCATGAATTCACTTGACAAGGTTGGCGGAATTCCGTTTGTGTTAAAGAGGCTGCTGAACAAGGGGCTGTTAAACGAGGGATGTATTACAGTTACAGGAAAAACAATTAAAGAAAATCTTGATTTGATAGAGAGTCCCAAGATAGAGCAGCATATTGTAAGGCCTGCCGACAACCCGTTGCATCAGGTAGGCACTGCAGTGATTCTCAAGGGAAGTCTGGCACCCCATGGGGCAGTGATCAAGACAGCCGGAGTAGAGATCACAAAGTTTACCGGCAAGGCTCTGGTGTTTGACCGTGAAGAGCATGCCTTTGATGCAGTCTCAAAAGGAGAGATCGATGAGGGAGATGTTGTAGTGATCAGGTATGAGGGACCAAAGGGAGGACCAGGAATGAGGGAGATGTTGTCCACAACAGCTGCCCTTGTAGGTCAGGGATTAGGCAAAAAGGTGGCAATGGTAACAGATGGACGGTTCTCTGGCGGTACGCGGGGATTTATGGTGGGCCATGTTGCCCCTGAGGCATATGTTGGAGGCCCGATAGCGCTGGTACAAAATAATGACATCATAACAATTGACACTCTAACTAACGTAATTGATCTTCACGTATCAAAAGAAGAGTTAGATAAGAGAAAAAGCCGATGGAGTAAGCCTAAACCAAATTATACAACAGGTGCTCTTGCAAAATATGCAACACTTGTAGGTTCAGCTGCGCAGGGTGCAGTTACTAGCGCAAATCCGTAGACAAGCAAAGGCTGTTCGTATACTGGAAAGAATTTATGTTTTGGATGTTTGTCGATATTGTGAGAACAGTTTCCATGTTAAATGCCGCATGTCAACAGATGCAACAAATGCGTATCAAAGAATTTTAAAACGTCATACCAAAAAAAAGAAGACTTGTTCAAATTAGATATTCTTTTTGAATCTTATGCGGTTATGGCATCGACACGATATCTGATTTTTACATATAAATAAATTAAAGCTCAAAACAACCCTAGATATATTATGGATATTTACTCTGCAAAATTTGCAATCATGATAATAATCATACTCTTAGCTGTTCTTACTTTTCAGGTTATCAGCAATGACAAGAGTGGCAACACTCTGATTGATTCTGAGACCTGCGAACTGTATGTTGTAGATTCTCAAATTAACGCCAGAAAATATCTAGACGAATTTGACTCAAAATGTCTGGATTTTAAAAATCTAAACCCATAACACATGCGCAGTATAGATGCAGAGATTAGCAAGTGACATTTTGCATATTTTTTGCATGCAATACATCATCTAATTCGACTATTTTTTTTTGTTTGTTTTTTTTTTTGATAGAGAGATCTAATACGATATGCCAGTTTTCCATGCAGTTACTTTCAATCTTTTTAACAATAACAACACAGAGTATATTCAAAACGACTCAGTAGTTGTAGAATATCCATTTGAACATTTCAAAAAACTTTTGGCGAAATAAAAATCAAGGCATTGTAAAAGATCAGAAGAGATAAAGAAGTACCTATGCCAGATCTATGGCTCTTCAGATTCTATCATCATCTTGTCATCGTCCATCTTGTCATCGTCCATCTTGTCATCGTCCATCTTGTCATCGTCCATCTTGTCATCGTCCATCTTGTCATCGTCCATCTTGTCATCGTCCATCTTGTCATCGTCCATCTTGTCATCGTCC
>JAKZUU010000040.1:0-4587 GCA_047516405.1 Candidatus Nitrosopumilus sp.
CGAAGGGACCGCGCGTATTTGGCAGTTATTTTGGGAATCACATAAACCGATTCATAAACGGGGCCATCTCACTATCAGGCAAGCGTTTCTTTACTGCTACAAACACACTTGCCACTCCTGTGGTAATAGGTTTTTTCACCGACCTGCTCAAGTGGCGCAGCAAGATTGCCGCCATTTTGGATCAGGCACCGTGGAACAAGTCTGCCAAAATGAAACAGTTTCTTGCAGATAACAAAGAACGGATTGATTACAGATACTTTCAGGTAGGCTGGCCACAACTAAATCCTGTGGAAGGATTCTGGAATATACTAAAGCGGAATTCACTCATGCATGAACATTACGATCGCGTCGACGAAAGAGTGGGTCGAGCTCTATACTTTTTGCAAAATTCGCGCATCAACATTGACTGTGAAACGTACATCTTCAATGATCCAAAACCCATTGCAAATCTTTTCTAGCATCGCTATACCTGTGGTTATATCACTATCAGAATGCTCTAAATACGCGTGTCAAGATAACAGGTGGAGGAACTGCAGTAAATGACTGACAAAACAGAGTATCTATCTATTCATCTAGCGGCTTTGCTTGGACGCCGACTAAATGATGTCGAATCAAAATTTTCCCCAAAGGACGCAGTCTTTTACAAAGGAGACATGAAAATTCCTTTGCCATGTCCAAGAGTTTCCATAATTGGCTCCAGAGGAGCATTAGAACAAGGACTGGCAGAAGCCAAGGAAATCACAAGGTTCCTGGTTGAAAACAAGGTGGTAATTGTAAGCGGACTTGCAAGAGGGATTGATACCGTGGGACACAGGACTGCCATTGAATATGGCGGCCGTACCATTGCCGTAATCGGGACTCCGTTAAACAGGGCATACCCCAAGGAAAACGCCGAACTGCAGGACAGAATCATGAGGAACCACTTGGTTATTTCACAATATCCTGTCGGTCATATGACAACACCAAAAGATTTTGTACTGCGAAACAGAACCATGGCAATAATCTCTGATGCAACCGTGATTGTGGAGGCCGGGGAATCCAGCGGTTCACTGCATCACGGTTGGGAGGCGCTTAGGATGGGCAGACCGCTGTTTGTCTGCAAGGGAATGGCAGAAAATGAAAAATTAGAATGGCCAAAAAAGATGATCGATTATGGCGCAATGATCCTTGATGAACCATCTGATGTTTTGGAACATCTGCCATCAGGCATCGAAATGCCTGAGTTGTTTTGATAATTGCCTCCTAGGAAATCACACAAATTAGTTTTGGCTCATTGCTAAATTCACTCAAGACAATCGTGGTTAAATATTAACCACAAACACCAGTACGCAGTTATTGATTTTAAGGAGTCCGTAAAAGAGATATTTGTTGATGTGGAAGCCGGCATTATCAAAAATTGAACTAAGAGGATTTAATCCACATACTTCAGGAACAAAGAGAATCGAACGTAAAATAGCTCTTAGAGACGAAATTCACTCCAAAATGGGCCAAAACCTGAAAAAAGTATTGGATTGTTGTAGAAACAAGCCGCTATCCCTAGACGTATGTTTTTACTTATTTCATGATGACAATCTTGGAAGATCGAAAAAGGATCTGGACAATTTATTGAAAATCCTGTTGGATGTATTGCTCACTAATATGGTGAATGGGCAAGATCCGATTAAAGGCCTTGGACTTGTTACTGACGATTTGTACATTCACAAAATAAAATGTAAAAAAGTACTTGTAAACTCATGTGAAAGAGAAGGCATGGATTTGCAGATATTTATCGGTCATTAAATCGTCAATTTTTTCAAACATATCAAAATTGCTAGACTTCATTTTAGGGAATTGCAAGACACTCTAGATCAATTTCAAGTACATCCTCATCTACTGTTCTGCAGGCGTCGTTTTGCATGGGCAGTTTGTCTGTCAAGGCATTGTTCTTGGATCTGTAGTGTTTTTCCTGTAATTTCCGAGTAGTTTCAAAGTTTATAGTGTTGCAGGTTGCATGTACCTCGTTGGCCAAAAGATGTCCCGAGTGTAGCAGCAATAGTGTGGCAGAGATATTGTACGGATTACCCGTCCCTGATTCTGGATTGGAGAAGGATGTGGAGGCAGGAAAGATAGTGCTAGGCGGATGCTGCATATCTGATATAGATCCTAGATGGGAGTGCAACAAGTGCCTCCACCGATGGGGTAAACGTAAAACTATCTAGATTTGTATCTGGCCTGCAAGTACAACCCTGAAATTTTGCAGCATTATACCTGTAATTAGAAATGGTGATAGAATCTGTAGTATGTTTGCGTAGATTGGCCCAAATTCCGGCATGTTTTGCAAGATCTGCCAAGCAATCTGTTTTCTGTTATTTCATATCATTACCATATGCAAAAAATTTCTTTATGCAATTATTAGCCAACTGTTCAGAGATGTACAAACACATGCAAAACAGAATCATAAAGTCTATGTTTCATGTTGTAATCATCTTTGAGCACACTGCAGTTAACCGCAAAAAATAGATTCGGATATTAATACACACCCAAACCATCCTTACAGCGTTACAGTACCGTGCTGACTGACTGACACCACATTATCATGCCATTTTCTGTGATACTCATCATGTAAGGTATGAATAGGAATCAGTTTCTTGGCATTTGACCCGTCAACAACCTTTTTTATTTGTGTGCCATCCCCATGGCCTGAAACATGAATCTGATGCCACTTTTCCTCTTTTTTGATTACTCCAAAGTGTGTAAACCAGTTCCTTACCTGCTCTTCTTTCAGTTCCATCTCTAGGTCAAACGGCTCAGTCAAGGAACGAATGTATGATGCCCCCTCATCAGGTTTTATGTCAATCAAGTCCTGCAGCTTGAAATCACTGCAAAAAAACATGTAATCTTTCTGGTCTGCCTTGACGCCCCTGTAGTCTATCGCATTGGGATACTCCAAAAACTCTGTCTGCCATCCGGGGTAGTCCATCATCAGCTGTCTCTGCGAGAATCTCTCCATGTCTTTGTCTATCAGTCCCCACGTACCTCTGGGAATGTAGACTCTGATGCTTGCATCAACAGGCGATGGATAACACCCTCTGAGTCTTTCTGATTCATCAAACAACTTTAACAGGTATGCCTGTTTCATATCAATGACCAGGCTGCGGCCGGTCTGTTTTGCCGCCTGATAAAATGAGAGCAGTCTGTCCAAGTCCCTGATTGGATAGCCGCAAATCACCAGGCTCTTTGTATCATTAATGATCTCTGATACCCTGGCCTCCACATCGTATTCAGTGAGCGATGAGGCAGCATCAACCCGGGTTCCCTCGCAGAGCAGCACATCAAGCGATGACTCCCCGCATCGTTCCACAAACCTTTCAGTATCTTTATGTCGTCTGCCGTGAAATCTCAAGTCTGCCGTGTTGCCAATGGAGCCACCTGAGGTATGCAAGATAAATGCGTGAACCCCTGCAATGGAGTGGTCTACTGGCAGCGGTTCCACACTGATGGAATCAACTGAAAACTCTTTTCCTGATTCAAATATCTCGATTCTTCTTGGAATCTTTACTCTGTCTCCGCTGGCACGACTTGTCAGGCCTTTGTTGTTCTCATAAACCTGAAATTTCTCTTTTAATACAAGGTATTGGCTGTTTGATGTCACATCAAAGTTCTGCATAATCAGTTTTGATTCCTCAGAACAGTAGATCGGAATGTCTTCCCTGAGATACTGAATATACGCACAGTGGTCAACATGGGCATGAGTGAGCAACACCCCGTCAATCTGGGTCTCCTCATCCCCGCCGAATCCGACATGTCCTGCATGGTCTCTTCGATACAGCCCCTTAATCTTGGGCAAAATCCCAAGCTCAAACATGTCAGTCAGGTAGTTTGAACCCCTGGCATTCAGGAACTGTGAGAAGAACCGCCCTTCATGAGAAAACGACATTCCAAAATCCATCAATAGTGTGGTGTCCCTGTCTCTGACCAGAAACTTGTTTCCGCCAATATCGTTTACCCCGCCATGAAATGTGATCTCAGTCATGGTATACCGTGTGTGATTTGATATTAAAGTATGCGCCAGGGTGCGGATGCTGTATGGCCAGACTGCACTTGACTTTGCATTGAATTGCAGGTGACTGCAAAGTTCTTTGCAATACCTGCAGGCAATCTTCCTTTTGTTACAGGATGCCTGACATGTTCTGGTCAGACCCCTGTATCATGATGTCTGCCCCTTATCGCAAAACTGCATTGCGCACCATTAACTGCAATAACTTGTGTTCGGACTGGGATCTCTTTCTTTATTTTGCACTTTTTAGTTGATCCTTTCCTTACTTGTCAATCCCAACTGAAAATAATCTTTAGGATACAAGACCACGATTTGATTTATCTGGCAGATGAATCCTTCTTATCCATATCTCCTGTCCTATCTCTTGCAATACTTTTCCCACTCCTAAAATCCTAAGATGAATGTATGATATATAGCAACGTGCATAAGTTTCTGTACATGATATTTTAGGACCATCATAGGCATAATGCCTCTTGTCTGGGGAATATACCAAAAGCACAAAACAAAATGCATGGAAAATTAAAATTCAGATTCATGTATGGCTATACATA
>JAKZUU010000041.1:0-19607 GCA_047516405.1 Candidatus Nitrosopumilus sp.
GGATTATCATGCTGCGCCAGTCTGCCCTCTGTTTTTGCAAGTCTGACACGTAGGTCTTCCATACCTTTTTCGAGCGTAATGCGTTGCTGTTTTTCTCGGTCATACTTTGTCTTGATCTTATCATAGTTGAGTTTGAGAGAATTCATCGCTTCTTTGATCCTGCCATATTTTGTTTTAAATTCAAGGTATCTTTTTCTGTAAGTTGACTTGGTCAATACTTTGATCGCAAAAAAAATTATTTAATGAGCTAAAGCAAATTAGAATTATCTTTTTGTAAACAAATTTACCGTGTCATATTTCCATCATATGTTCTGGTCAGGCGTAAAAAATGTGCCTACACCACGTGAACAATTACAAAATTATCATGCTTGTGCTTGTGGCGGTCGCACTGTCAGGTGTCATGTCTGTTGCAAGTGCCGAGACTGTTCCGTCACCGCTCCAGCAGGTGCGTGACGGCGTTCCAACCGGCGAAGTCACATGTTCTGATGACCGTGTGTTGATGGTGTCACAGTCAGGAATGCCTGCATGTGTCTTTGAAGAGTCCGTACTGGAATTGGAGACCAGGGGGTTTGAGTTTATCGGCGAGCCGTTTGATATGTTTCCGATAAAATCCTCTGACCAGCATCAGGGTTCTTCTGGCATTGGCCAACTTACCGCACCTCCTGTGGTCAGCATGTCCAGACTGCCGAATATAAACGAGACGGCGGTAGTGGAGATAACGTACACGAACAAACTCAGATTTAATGTTACTGACACCAAAGATTTTTCAATTCACGACTACTTTAAGATCGGTTGGGTTGTAAGCCCAGAGTTCGAGATAATGGATTCTGGTGGTCTTGAGCCTTGGACGATGTACGTATCCAAACAGGACCCGTCCGCCTTCACATACAGGGAATTCGTACCGCTAGATGTCGGAGAATCAAAGACGTACCGTATAGTAGTCAGGGCTGTAAACGAGGGAACCGGTTATGTTGCGGGTGTAGGATACCTCCACGAGGCTGCAGATATTTTACTGTACCTGGACGACGAGGAGACGCTGCCTTACCGCGAACACGAGGATAGATATCCAGAGATGCACGAGCGACCGGTGCGTGCAGAACCTCAGTCACCTCAGCCTCCTACCAAGGCAGAGCGTGATGCGCTCATGGCCGCCACGCCACCCTACGTCGCACCGACACGTGAGACAGTCATGGAATGGTTTGCCGACTTTTTTGAAGGTGAGAAACTAAATCCTGAAGTGGGATTGGCACTGGATATGATACTCGATCTTGGCGCATCAGTCAACATAAACATGACAGATGCCCGGCAGATCCTCAGTGATGCAGGATATTCAGACGGTGAGATTGACTATGCGGTATCGCAGCATCCGTTCACACAATAGTCAACCCGTTATCACGATCCCACCCCCACTCTTTTCCTCTTTATGGCTGACTGTACAACGAAGAGATGTCTTTTGGGGCGGATGACAGTACCAGAGTCAACGGTGCACAGGTATGCGCTTGGACAGACAGTAATATCTCATCCCTGCGTGTACATTGTGCATATTCTTCGGACACAGGAACCTACAAAACACTCCAAGTTTACAGTCAAATAAAAACATCCGCCAATTACCTGGTGCATGAAATTTGAATAAGATTCTGAAAACACCCCAAGTTCACAATCACATGAAAACACCCACTAACTTACCAGTGCAACAAATATCAATATTAGAATACTTGTAATTGTAGTCAATAGCAGTCGGAAATTTTTAACCTGTAATTCGGAGAAGATCCTGAAAACACCCCAAGTTTACAGTCGCATAAAAACACCCACTAACTTACCAGTGCACGACTAGAACAAAGTTTACAAGTCTGCAATCAAACCCGAGAGAAAGTCAGAGAATTCCTCATCTGAAAAGACGATCTTCTCAAAGCTCTCATCAGATATTGCAAGACGTGCAGATTCCAGATGATAGCACGTCTTTTTTCCGTGCAGCCTGCCAAAATAAAATCCAGAGCAAGAGCAATAGTTAGAGTCAGGGTCAATCCAATGCTCGTTTTCTCTTCCAACTATGGTCCAAATTTTTCGCCCGGTCGGCTCAAAGACATGCAGTTTTACGCGTCTCTCAGAGACCATTAGTTTTATTCGCTCCGAGTTTTTGCTCACAAGGATTTAAACAGACACCTACAGTATAACTTTGATGCTGCAAGCAACAAGGATAATCCCATCAAAACCAGTCCTAGTTTTAGAAGGCAGGAGAAAGAGCCTCATAGTCACAGACATTCACATAGGGTTTGAGAGCGGCATGGCATCAAATGAGGTCTTTGTAGGCAAAAATTCTGCAACAGATGAATTGATTGAGGAGTTAACACAGATAATTGACTCGGAAAAACCGGACTCGGTAATTTTGCTCGGAGATGTAAAGACAAGCATAAAAAATATAACAAAAATCGAATGGGAGCAGGTGCCGTTGTTTTTTAAAAAAATTAGAGAAAAGTGTGACGTTGTCTTGGTTCCAGGGAACCACGATGCAAACATTCAGAGGTTGGCCCCGGAGAACATTTCAATGATCAGTGCGGCAGGAATGGTGGAGGAGAACATTTTACTGACACACGGGCACACGATGCCGCCGGAGAATTTTTCACATGTGGACAAGATTATCATGGGACACCTGCATCCGGTGTTTTTTCAAGAGGACTCTATAATTAACGGCCAAAGGGTTTGGGTCTCAATTAAGACAGAAAAAGAGAACGTGTTTCCCAGCAGAAGAGGGGAGTTGGAGATTGTAATAGTCCCGTCGTTTAACAGGTATCTTTATGCCACATACAAAAGAGAGTACAAAAAATCAATATCCCCTATTATCAACAGAGTCAAAACAGTATCCAAGGCAAAGATCATCACGTTGGATGGCGTAATCATAGGCGATGAGACAAACCTTTCACAGGTTATCTAGTTACAGGAATACAAGAACAGTCATGGAGAATGTATGAGAGGCTATTCATAGACATCATAAGGCTCAATGGGCTCCTTGGTAGTCTTGTTGTATCGGAGCCATTCCAATGTATTTACAAACGAGTCTGCCAACTCAATTGTGGTCAGTACAGGAATTCCCAGTTCAAGGGATTTGCGCCTGATCTGGTATTCATCCTCAAGCATTCCAACGTATTTTTCAAGCGTGGATGTGCTTGGAATATTGATGATAAAGTCAATCTTGCGCTCATACAACAGATCCGAGATGTTCGGTTTTCTGTCAGGCTCGGAAATTTTATGTACGATATTTACCTGGCCTATCTTTTCCTCAAAGAATTCTGCCGTATGTTCAGTTGCCAGTATGGTAAACCCTAGATGTTTGAGCTTGGCAATGGCAGGAAGCAATTTCTCCTTGTTTTGTGCGCCGCCGACAGTCACAAGGGCAGAACCCTTGTCAGGAAGGTTGTACCCCACAGATGTCAGGCCTTTTGAGAGCGCATCATAAAAGCTGTTTCCAAAACATGCCGCCTCGCCAGTTGACTGCATCTCAACGCCCAGTGCAATGTCTGCACCTTCAAGCTGCATAAAGGAGAACTGCGGGACCTTGATGCCGTAGTTGTGAATCTTCTGCCACTTGTTTTCAGGAATTTCAGGTAGGGGCTTGTCAAGTATTGCCTTTGATGCAAGTGAGATCAGGTTTGTCTTTACCAGCTTTGATACAAACGGCATAGAACGCGATGCCCTGATGTTCAGCTCTATGACGTAAACATCATCATCATGAACCAAGAATTGCAGGTTGAACGGCCCCTTTACATTAAAAGTCAGTGCAATCTTTTTTGTATACTCGTTGATGGTTTCAATTGTCTTGTTGCTCAGGCGCCATGGGGGAATGACCATCATGGCATCCCCTGAGTGGACCCCGGCACTGTCTATATGCTCGACTATTGCGCCGATGATAACCTGTTTGCCGTTACTGATGCCGTCTACATCAACCTCAAGCGAGTTTAGCATGAATTTGGATATTACGACAGGGTGATCAGGTGATACATCTGTTGCCTCTTTGACATAGGTCTTGAGCCCCTCTTGGGACCAGACAACCTTCATTGCAGCCCCTGACAGCACATATGAGGGCCTGACAAGTACGGGAAAGCCCACTGTATTTGCAAATGATTTTGCCTCATTGAGATTTGAAAAGGCCTGCCAGTGCGGCTGTTTTATGTGAAGCTTGTCAAGTTCGGCGCTGAACTTGGAGCGGTCCTCTGCCCTGTCAACATCATATGCGCTTGTTCCCAGAATGTTTACGCCGTGCTGTGCAAGACCCAGTGTCAGATTGTTTGCAGTCTGTCCACCTACACATGTAATGATGCCCTGGGGGTTTTCAAACTCTGTGATATCCAAGATTCGCTCCTCTGTGAGTTCCTCAAAGTACAGTCTTGTACAGATGTCATAGTCAGTGGAGACAGTCTCAGGATTGCAGTTGACCACAGAGACGCACCGCTTGCCGTTTTCCTGCAGGCCCCAGACCATGTTTACAGTACCCCAGTCAAATTCCACGCTGCTGCCAATCCTGTACGGACCTGCACCCAAGACAATAATCCCGTGTTCATCCTTTGGAATTACCACATCATGTGAATGCCCCCCATAAGTCAGGTAGAGATAGTTGGTGATGGCAGGCCATTCGGCTGCAAGGGTGTCAATCTGCTTTACAGATGGGACCACACCCATACTCTTTCGCAGAGTGCGAATTTGATCAGGGGCAATCCCTTTTGCACGTGCAATCTGCTTGTCTGCAAATCCCATCTTCTTGGCCCTCCAAAGCAGGGATTCGTCAAGTGTGGCAGAGTCTTTGAGCCTTTCTTCTGTACTTACAATGTTTCTTATCTTTTCTATAAACCAGGGATCAATACTTGAGAGTTCGTAAATCCGTTCTACGCAGATTCCCATCTTCAGTGCAATGGCAACATGGTAGAGGATCTGATCGTCGTGGTGGGATAGTTTGTGCTCAATCTCTTCCTCGGTGTATTTTTTTTCTGTGACACGATTTAGAACCAGACCATCATTCCCGATATCGAGCATTCGAATCGCCTTTTGCAGCGACTCCTCAAAGGTTCGTCCCACTGCCATTACCTCTCCGACTGACTTCATTGTAGGTCCGAGCCTTCTGTTTACCAGTTCGAACTTTCCAAAGTCCCATCTTGGATGCTTGCACACTATGTAGTCAAGGGAGGGCTCAAAGCACGCAGTGGTATTTTTTGTAATGCGGTTTTCAAGTTCGGACAGGTTGTACCCCAGTCCAATCTTTGCAGACATGTATGCCAGAGGATAGCCCGTTGCCTTGCTTGCAAGTGCAGAGGAGCGCGAGAGCCGCGGATTAATCTCAATTGCAACGTATTTGTCAGAGTCAGTGGCAAGGGCGTACTGGATGTTGCACTCTCCTACAATTCCAACATGTTTTGTTGCACGCAGTGCTGCAGAACGCAACATGTGATACTCGTGATTGTCGATGGTTTGGGAGGGCGCAACCACGATGTTATCGCCGGTATGGGCCTTCATGGACAGCACATTCTCCATATTGCACACGACTATGCTGTTTCCGTCATAATCTTGCATCACCTCGTATTCAATCTGCTTCCAGTGTCCAATGTACTCCTCGACTAGTATCTGGCCCACAAGGCTTGCCTTGAGGCCCCGCTCGACTATCTCGTGCAGCTCGATCTCATTGTATGCAACCCCTCCACCGCGGCCTCCCAAAGTGTACGCAACACGAACAATTACAGGATAAGTCAGCTGTTTTGCTATCTTTTTGGCATCCTCAAAATTGGTGACGGTCTTGCTTTTCAGTATAGGGACTTGCGACTCGTTCATGGAATCCTTGAAGAGCTGCCTGTCTTCTGTCTTTTTGATTCCTGAGATTGGGGTTCCAAGCACGGCGATGCCGTATCTTTTGAGAACGCCTGACTTGTCTAGGTTGACTCCGCAGTTCAGGGCAGTCTGTCCGCCATAAGCCAGCATGATCCCGTCAGGTCTCTCCTTCTCGATGATTGATTCCACATACTCTGCATTCACAGGAAGCAGATACACCTTGTCTGCAAACCGTGTATCAGTCTGAATTGTAGCAATGTTTGGATTGATTAAAACACTGTTTAGTCCATCCTCATGTATTGCCTTGAGGCACTGACTTCCGGAGTAGTCGAATTGGCGGTCGTTTTAGCGACTCTCGCCGGCTTCTCCGATTTTAATGGCCCCACTTCCAAGTACAAGAATTTTTTTCAGCGATTCGTTCTTTGGCAGTTACTTTTCCTCCATAAGGTGTTTTAGCTCTTCAAAGACGAACTTGCAGTCAAAGGGTCCTGGCGCAGCTTCGGGATGAAACTGAACTGCGATGCAGTTTTTGTGCTTGTGTTTTATTCCCTCAACTGTCTTGTCGTCTGCATTTGTAAACCATAAATCAAAGTCAGATTTTTCAAGGGACTCTGGAGTTATTCCGTATCCGTGGTTCTGACTGGTGACATACACTTGATTATTTTCTAAATTGACACATGGTTTGTTTTGTCCACGATGCCCGTACTTTAACTTGTAGGTTTCAGTATTTCCTGCAATACCGATAATTTGCGCGCCAAGACATATTCCCAGCGTAGGTATGTTGTTTTCGATTAGCTGTTTGGCAGTGTCAATCGTATCGGGGCATTTTTGTGGATCGCCCGGACCGCTGCTAAGTATAACACCTTGAGGATTGTAAGACATTATTTTCTCATATGTGGTGTTCCAGGGAACAAGTATTGCCTTGTAGCCGATTTCACGAATGTTTCTCAGAATTGCATTTTTTGCGCCGGTGTCAATTACCACTATTGACTTTTGCCCGTCACCAAAAACTTGCTCTTTTTTGGTTGAGACAACATCCATGAACTGTTCTGCGTTATAATGAGTGGCACCTTTGAGTTGAGCTTTGAGTGTATCTGTATCAATTTCAGAGTCAGAGACTGCAAGGGCTGCCATCATTACTCCCCCTATTCGAAGTTTCTTTGTAAGCTCCCGAGTGTCTATTCCTGAAATTCCCGGTATCTTTTCATTGTAAAGCCACTGATCCAAAGTCATCGAGAGGTTCCAATGACTTGCAGTCAAGGACAGCTCGTGAACGACCAGACCACGGACTTGTATCTTCTCAGATTCAAAGAATGCAGAGATTCCAGAGTCGTCTTTAATTGATGGGTCAGGGACGCCGTAATTTCCAATCAGCGGATATGTGAGTGTGAGAATTTGACCGTTGTATGAGGGATCAGTGAGGGCCTCAGTATACCCCACCATGCCTGTATTAAATACAATTTCGCCAAAGACAGTTGCAGAATAACCAAAACCCTGACCAGTTAGAACGGTGCCATCATCAAATATCAGTTTCCCAAATTTTTTCACGTGGCTTGATTTCTTTATAGTAATTTTGACCCTCGTAAAGTCCGAGTTATTGAGAATTTAAGTTTTGTGTGTTAAAATTTTTTGTGCCGGTTCCAAGATGCAGACACAAAATAGCCAATAAAACCCTGTTTTCGATGCGTTTTAGGCGTATTTTGAAGGATTAAGTGTAGCATTGTGTAAAAAATTTTGTGTGTCCCCAGTTAGCCTATATTGTAAAGATTCGGGATCGGTAATCAAAAGCTGTTTTTGTTAGATTCGATGCGGTTGTGAGATGAATTACGCACCGATCTCTACCAGTTGAGCGCCAATCCGGTGACACTGCGATCACAGATGCCAGTAGAAAGCGGACGCGTATGACGTGGACCAGACAAACAGACAGACAGTAGGTGAACCAACTCTTGTCTTTGGACACAATATTCATGAGTTTTGGATTCCCGGGTGCGAGGTATCATGGTGGAGACGGCGTTTATAACATGACAGGTGTAAGCCAGAGCGTGATCTTTGGAACCGTGTCAGGAGACGAGCAGGCGGTAAGGTTGAACTTGGAGATTCACTGCAGCGGCAGCTGTAAAAAAACCGTCCCGGGCGGTGTGACAGTCTCAAAGCGGCACTATGGTAACGACGGGTTTGATGCCAAGTTGCAGGCATTTATGAGAAGATATAGTGACGATTAAAAATTCGTCATGACATGTTTGAATTTTCTGGCAAGATACTTCTTGATGTCCAGGGAGTGTCGGGCCGTTGAGATATTCAGATATGCTGCGCCACATATCCTGCTTTCTTGTAGTGTTTTGAGACAAGATGCTTGTTTGGCCCTGTGCCAACATTCTTCAACGGCGTTAAGATACGGTAATTCTTTTGGCAGATAGATGATCTTGATCTCTTTGTTTTCCATTAACAAAGCTTTGACTGGTTTTGCGCAATGAGGCGATGCCCTGTCTACTATTACCACAATCTTTCCAAGACACCGATGTAGGGATTTAAGATACTCTACAATGTTACTGCGTTGAGGCGATCGTACGTCCTGAAAAACTCTCTACCATCTGCTGTGTAAGTGAACCGTATGCAGTAACGGTATCATGATTTCCAACGTAGGGAACTACGACGGGGGTGCCTACCAGTCCAATATCTGTATCCTTCAGTTCTGTCACGTATGAAAAATGATTCATCCTCTACAACAAAGGTAAATTTTTGCGTCTAGACACAAAATACATCTGTTTAGATTCCTTTATCATGTTGTTCGTGTTTTGCCACCTCTTGTTTTCTTGACAGGGCGTACTCAAATTTTTTTTATGACGTCTGGCATGACGGCGTTGGCTTTGTTTACGGTAAATAATGATGGCATGCATCACGCATGAACATTATTCTAAATGTATTTTTCGTCTCTTTGCATGGTGGCAATGTCTACAACGGCATTTATTGAAGAAATGAAGATCTTGCCATCCCCAAGCGATCCTGTATGTGCGGCATCTGCAATTGTTGACACTATCTCATCTACTTTGGAATCCTCAACGGCAATGAAAAAAGTCAACATGTCGTTGTATCTTTCGATGTAACGGCCCAGTCCTGGTTTGACTTTTCTTGGACCCTTTCCACGACCCTTTCCAAGCGTCACAGTAAGTCCGCCAATTCCTGTTTCTCTCAGTGCATCCACGATGTCTTTTTCCTTGGATGCGGGAACGATCGCCTCTATTCTCTTCATGTATTCTCTTGTATGGGCGGTTTAAAATATATTCCATACTGCATCTTGCTGCATAATCCATTTTCAGACCACGGGCTGCCGTTTCAGATTCACCGGAAGCAATGCCAGTCAAATGCAGGCAGCCTGAACCAAATGATGCCATAACAAGAGAAAGCCGGTTCAATGACAGATTCAGATACTACATGCAATGTCTGTGTCAAGACAAAGAAATCAAAAAACTACCAGAAAGGTTAGAGTCAACAACAGAGATGTATGTATGTCAAACAGCTACAAAAGGATTGATGGTCTGCTGTACAAAAACCTATAATGCCTGGAACTCTTCGCTCCACTTGTGGTAGGCCCGTTCCATCTCAAGTGAGACGCTAGGCTTTCTTCTTGCCATTATATTCTTAAAGTCATCTAGTAAAAGTTCCCTTGGCTGTATTGGTTCCTCACCTTGAACAGGCTCATGATAGTCAGGTGAGTTGAATATCTCATGGACCGTCTTGATCTGTGCTGCCTGACAGACGTCCTTGATGTCACTTGCACTGTACCCATCAAAGAGTTTTGCAAGATCTGTATTATTTACATTGCAATTTTTGTTGAGAGGAGCAGTGTACTGGTCAAAGAGATTCTCCCTGGCTTTTTGTGTTGGAAGAGACACAAAGATTCTCTTTTGAAATCTTCGAAGAAAAGGCCAGTCAAGACTCCATGGCTTGTTTGTTGCACCAATTACATACAGCATCAGCTGTTTTCCCTTACCGTTGACCCCGTCCATCTCAGTTAAGAACTGGTTTTTGGTTCGAACCTCTCCACCTACCTCGCTGTTTCTTGTACCCAATAAAGAGTCGACCTCGTCGACAAACAAAATTACAGGTTTGTCTTCCTTTTCAGTATAATGCCTTGCCATTGCAAATAATTTGGAGACATTCTTTTCAGCCTCACCCAGCCATTTGCTCATCATCGATGAGGCATCTACATTTATGAAGTACCCGTCCATCTCGTTTGCAGTGGCCGCTGCAAGCATAGTCTTGCCGGTACCTGGAGGACCATAAAGCAGCATTCCCTTGGGCCAGCCAAGAGGAAACAAGTCCGGTCTTTTGGTAGGGTATACTATTGATTCACGTAAGGCACTCTTGGCATCATCCAGACCAATGACTTGATCCCAAGTGACATCTGGTTTCTCCTTCATCACCAGTTCTTCAAAGTCATTCTCGCTTTCTTGTCGCTGCACTGATGCTTTTTGGTCCTCAGCAGAAGCCTTTGGATCAACTGCCGGTTCCACACCGTGCGCCTGCTGTAATGCAGTGATTCTGCTATGATAAGAGTTACATCGATCTTTGTAAATTTGATTCAATTTGCTGCTAGGGTATAACTGTAGTAATTTTACTAGCGAGTCAATTGCGTGCTGATAGTGTGTTATTGCCATGCCTCTAGCACCCTGAGAATCAAACTTGATAGCTTCAGAAGCGTATTTGCTTGCTGTGTTTTCTAATTCTTGGGGTGCGAGACTCATTTTAATTACCTAACAATATCATTTGAAAAATTTTATTGGTATTCTACAGAGTTAAACTCTGTCACAGGGTTAGTTAAATTAATTGCACTAGTTTCATCCTCACTATAGTCAGGCCCGGAACTGTATTGCTCCTGAAAGTCAGATTTTTCAGATATATGGCCGTGCATGTCTTTGACTTTATTTATAGAGTCCTCAGCTGAGATGATCAGCTCTGAGACTTCATCGTCCAACTCCGATAATGAACTGGCAGCCTCAGAGATTATCGCGTTAAAGTCCTTTAAAATTGAGCGCATCTCTTTTTTATCAGAGTATTTGCACAGCATAAAGTTGGCAATTCCCACAATTTTGTCCAGATCCTGCAGTTCTTCAAAAGTGAGCTTGTCAATTTTTATGCCGTCAGAGGATTTAATCTCCGATAACCTTTTGTCAATTTTTGAGGTGATTGTCTGAATACGGGACAGGTCCTTTGAGGAATCACGTTTGGAGTTTAGCATTGTAAGATATCATTTAGTTTAAAAATATCAAGATTAGGGTACTGCTTATTTAGTTTAGAGTCAACTATCAATTTTACTTTATCATACAAGATAGATGACTCTGAGTTTGACCGACTAAAATCAAATTTTGCAGTAGTAAGAAAGGCAGAATCAAGTACAATACTGCCTAAATGTACAGATATTTCAGAGAGCCTTTGGCTGCAATCAGGAAGGCAATCAAAGAGTTGCGCACTGACAGTTCTGACCATGGGAATTGTCACAAGAAGGATTTCAGGAATGCTGCGTATATGAGATATCTGCCTGGTTCTGCCTTTTATTTGCAAGAGTACCTCTAAAGAGAATGTCACAAGGTATTCAAGTTTGAGCGCAGCTATCTGAGTTTTGTCCAGTTGATCAGAATTATTGACTAGATCCATGTTTAATCCCTTTATTTGGCACTGTTTATCGCTGAGAGTTGCAACAATGTTGTCCAACGAGTTTACAGCGTATTCCAGTCGTGGAACCAAAGTTACAGAGTACGATATGTTGGAAGGGGGTGAATGCGTGTCAGGAGTAATAACAGGAAGAGGAGGAGCAGTAGCAGGAAGGGGAGGAGGAGCAGTAGCAGTGACATATCTTATCGACATACTGTTGTTAGTAAGATTTTGTATTTGAGGACGATGTAACAACTAGTCCAGTAACCACAGTTACATGCTTGACAGATACAATTTAGATTTTTTTAGTATTTGTGTAAAGGAATTTAGCTCTCAATTTTACTTAATAATAAATCAAAGAGAGATATGATAAATGAGCACGCTTTAACGGTCAGTTTAGAAGAATTTGGGCTAAGCCAGTATGAGGCGCAGGCGTATGTGGCATTAACTGTAAGAGGTACAATTACTGCAAGCGAATTAGCATTTTATTCGGAAATTCCTCGAACAAAGACCTATCCGACCCTGCTTAAACTAGAGAGTAAAAAATTGGTCGTTATTTCAAAAAGCAAGCCAATGATGTGCACTGCAATTGCGCCAGAAGATGCCTTTGACGGGATAATTCATGAGCAGATTAACAAGGTGAACGCAATGAATGCGCTAATATCGAATCTAAAGAGGACAAGCGAGGAGAGCAGACAGACAAGGGGTTCGGAAGAAAAAAAGTACTTTCATCTAAGTGCAAACAATGTTCTGACTCAACTCCAGATTATGATTGAGGGTTCAAAATCATCAATTAAGATAATGACAGGCCAGAGAGGTTTAGAGTTGTTGGCAGAATGCAAAGAACAGTTGTTATCTGTAACACGTCGTAATCTTGATGTCAAGATAATTATTTCACCAACACAGATTTGCTCTGAATCGTACAAGACAATTCCCAACGGAGTAAGAATCAGAGTATCAGATAGTACTCAGAACTGCTTTATCTTCGATGAGACAGAGATGTTGTTAATCAACGAGGATACCAGCAAAGTGGCAGTTTTTTCATCAGCTGATATTTTAGGAGTCAACCAAGAGAGAACGTTTTCAAGTGTTTGGGAGCGGGCAATAAAGACTTCTGTGCTGGCAGATATGACAAAAGCTGAAGCATCAGAGATCTACAGTATAATCAATATTGTCAACGAGATTGGTTTGATATATCTTCTTGATGCCGCACTGACGCTAAAAAAACCCAAAGCAAACATGTATGAATTGTTGGAGAAGAACGGAATATCGTTAAAAACAAAGACGCTGGACGATGTCATTGAGATAATCGATGCAGTGCTACAAATTACATGTTCAGGGCATGCAAACTTTGAGGCAAACACGAGCACCATTACAATAGAATCAGAGTTAAGCAAGGGACATGCACTGCCATGGATATCAGTCCTAGATGGATATCTCCAGGAGCAGGAATACAAGACAAGAACCGTACACCAGAATAATTCTTCAAGTAAGGGAGAAAAAGTTTACATCAAGATAAGCAAAAATTAATGATTTTTTGTGCGGAATTTTAATTTTGTTTTTTTTTTTGTAGATGTGTTTGAACACATGTCAGGCTTGCACCTAGAGGCATTTAATGTAGTATCATTGACTTGGATCTAAATCTATCGATGTTAACTTTTTGGCCGATTGCATGCCAGATCTCAATAATTTCATTTTTTTTTGTTTGAACCGTCTTGAGTGTCATTTAATGAATGGTATTGAAATGGACTGTTCTGCATCCAGATAATATTTGAGTGCAGCATCACGATATAATTCTTCTAGATGCCCCGATGAGTTTCCCCGACATTGACACTATTTTTTATTCATCGATTGCCCGTAAAAAGATTCAAGTTCTTAGTACAGACGGTCAGCCTTGATTTTTGTAGTAGGATTTGATTACTTCATTAACTACGACATCAGTATCGCAATCACTCTCAGTACTTACAAGAAGCAGATGATCATCTCCCAAATAAAATGAAAAACGCTTAACCTTGTCGTATTCGGCCAGAGTGTATTTTGTCTTTCCAAGCCATTTTGACATGTCTTTACGAGCCTTCCAGTCAAGAATGGAAATATTTACAAGCTCGTTCTCTGCATGTTCTGAGAGTAAATTTTCTACACCTTCCCGCATTCCACCTCCGATTCTGACTGCCCATTCATCGTAAACTGTGGCAAATCGAATTTTAGGATCTATATCTAAAACTTGGGAGCAGAATTTCTCATAATCCAATGATTGTACGATATGATCACGAGTTATTAGAGTTTTGAAAAACAGGTCTGGTCGGATCAGCAAAGTCGTATCAAGAAAAATCCCAAAAGGAGAACTGATTTTTAGAGATAAAGATGGACATGGAATGTTACCGGCTTTATTTTTGCGATAAATCAAAGCCAAATCTTCTGCTGCCGTTTCAGGCTTGGGCGAATTGTTCAGATAATAACAGATGAATCAGATCGAGATGGTAGATAATTAATTTAGCGCTGAAAGCACCTTGACTTGTTCTTGCACATAATCAAAGCCTTCCTGCCAGAATTTGGGGGATCTGATGTCAAATCCGTATTCTGATAAGAGCTTTTCAGGTTTCTTTGAGCCGCCTGCAGCAAGAATGCTGATATATGCAGGAACAAAATCCTTTCCCTCTTTTTTGTATCTTTGGAATAATGACAGGGCCAACAAGTTGCCAAACGAGTAGGCATAGCAGTAAAAGGGTGTATGGTAAAAGTGAGGGATGCAACTCCACTCTACGCCAAAATCCTCAGAGAGGCTTACAGAATCCCCAAACTGCATCTCAAGATTTTTCATGTATGTTTTTGAGAGTTCGTCTACCGTAGTTCCGTCCCCGATCTGCTTGTGTGCATCAACTTCAAAGATTGTAAAAAATGACTGTCTCAGAATTGTCGCATACAGGTCGTCAATTTTTTCAGACAGCATGATCTTTTTTTCATTATCTGAGATCTTACCAGACAGATTATCATACAGCAGTAATTCTGAAAAGGTTGATGCAGTCTCTGCCAGAGGCAGGGGGGCATCCTGTACAAGAATCGATCTGTTTTGAGCTGCCTGACTGTGAACGGCATGACCCAATTCGTGCGCCAGTGTAAAAAGATCCCTTGATTTGCCTGTGAAATTTACCAGTACAAAAGGGGTGATTTTAGGCGTAAGCGTGCTGCAAAAGGCCCCATCCCTCTTTCCGGGTCTGATGGCAGAATCAATGTGATCTTCTTTGAACACCTTTCTTGCATAATCTTCCAATACATCACTGAATGCCCCAAACGACTCAAAAACCAACTTTACAGATTTGTTGTAAGAGTAACTCTTCTCTTTGATGTTTGCAGCTGCCGGGGCATAGAGATCATAGCGTCTTAACTTTTTCATTTTTAACATCTTTGCTTTTTGAAGGAAGAATCTCTGAAATACATGGGAATTTTTCTTGCACATCAGTAAAAGAGAGTCGATAGTCTTGTCATCGACATCATTACCAATATTTCTCATGGATATGGGGGATTTGTAACCTCGAATCTCTATTCCCTCATTGCGCCAGTTAAGAACAATGTTTTGATATATCTCACCTACCACCCCCTTGTTCTGAGAATATTTTGTGAGAATGGTTTTGTAGGCAGTTTCACGAATTTTGGGATTTGTACTACGGACGTAGTTTGTTAGTTCCTCTCTGGTCATCACTTTGAGTTTTTTGCCGATCTTCATTTTGTATTCAAACGCGTTAGTTATCTTGTCATATAGTTTTACAAGGGCTGTGACTCCGGTAACATCCAATGTATTGATAATTCGCTCTTCTGGTTCGCTGAGGGCATATTTTGCAAATAGTCTCTTGTGTGAGAGATACTCTGCAAGTTCCCCTGTATTGTCCATCAATCGTCGCGCGTTTTTTTCGTCAATTTGCCTCTTCCACCACAGATCAAAGAATAGGATTTTGTTTGAAATTTCAGAGCCTAGTTTTGACATCCTAGTCATCAGAGATGTTGCATCATCTGATTGAGTATCAGAAGAGTACAGCAGTGAGGCATACCCTCCAATCTTGCTCATGTCCTCAGCGATTGATTCAATCTGCTTCAAGATGCCTGTAAACTGTCTGGATGTCATTGTGGGATCCAGTTTAGATTTAATGTGTTCGAACTTTTTTGCCTGTTTTTCCAGGTTTTTAATCTGTTTTTGAAACTCGGGACTTTTTGGGTCTTGTGTTAGTTCTGACAAGTTCCACCTGCCAAGCGAATACTGGGACATACAGATCTGTTGATTTAACTATTAAAAAATCAATACATGCCAACTGCTTCCAAAGCAAAAAACAGATCAGATTAACTGTTCAGCGTTGTTGTTGTCGCTATTATTAGTAGGGTACTGTTAACTTGACGTGATCTGTCTCAAAATCTGGCTCGTAAATTTAGGTGATCCACATAGTTCACTGTTCAGAGTGATCTGTCTAGACTGATCATCCGTGTTCGTTTCTAATTTTCTGTATCATTTTTTTGCATATGGAAACACAGTTTTTCATCCATTGCGCAGGATTAATTTCTTCATTACCCATTCTAAATCTTCCGTTCCTTATTGGGCGTGCCACCAGATGATCAACATTAATTAACTCATCAGGTGTCATAAACCCCTATTTGATATCTTTATCGTCCCGTCTTTTTCTAGGTACTGTTAACAATTCAGGACTAAGCCAGAATGCAGATTGAGGATCACAACAAATGGAAGACCATGATTCAAAATGTCAGTCTGTTTCTTGTAGAGACCTCACAGAGGATCTATTTTTTTAGTCAGGGCAGTTCCGAATTGTTAACAGTACTTGTGAAGTTATTAAATGATACTTTTAAGAGCCCTGAATTTCAACACACCCTATGGATGAGATTCTATCGCAAACAAGGCTGATAAGCGAAGAAGAAGTTGAAAAATTGAGGGAGGAGTTTGCAAAACAGAACGATCTCATAAAAGGGGATTGTTTTTCAGATCTGCTGGATGAAGTTGACAAGCATCTCCATTAGCGTATCTGACGAACAGGCCTTTATACCAAACAGGCACTCGGATTTATTATTCTGCTCACGTTCAAATGGATGATTTTTGGCAGTATATAATACAAAAGAAAGCAACCAATTCGGAAAATCTTCCATCACAGGAACGAATCTTTCAGATGAAACCCGTAAACAAGGTTTTACGCATGATCTATGATCAATCATCAGATTCAATTTTCTGTAAACTTGAAACCTTAAACAATTACTAGTTTCGATTCTGTGTATTCTTCAAAACCTGCGTCTCTACTTCCAATCCCCATTCCCAGCTCACGACAGTTAACATATTTGATGTCTGCCCAAAAACCCCGACAGTTAACAGCAATAAGATTGGGAGGCAGCTCCGCCAAGTTAACAGAACCGTTGTCATTATTATTATTATTCCAAGATACAGATTATTGTTATTTACGATATAAGGATATTTTGACTTTTAAACAGATACCATGACATTTTTTAACATAAAGAAACCAAAGTGTGATGCCGAATCACCAAAGTAATAACGGCACATCTCTTGTCATTTTTAAAGAAGATGTAATTCGAGTAGCGGCAACGCCGGAGATAATAAAAACTTGTGAAACCAGTCACAAGTGCAGCTGCAAAAAATTGTGCGGGTTTACGCAGACAGATGAAGACACTTCAAGTTCAATGAATCGTCCAAAAAATAAGATGCCACACTCTCAAAAATCTCAAAACTGCAAAGCCACCTTGATGTAAAACGATCGTACAACATCAATAAATAACTCATCGTAGACATGTCATTATGCAGATGATCTCCATAGATTTTATTTTAGAATGCATGACTAGTGAAAAAAACTATTTTGGAGACATGTGGAAAACGTGTGTAAATGAGAACAAGAAGAGATACACCAGTGCTAAATTTAAAAATATATTAAAAAAAATGCAGATTTTAGGACACATCAAAAGATACGGCCAGAAAGGTGACACATATTACAAAAAAAATCACCACCATAGTATTGAAGAGAATATCGGATTTATCAACAACCTGACCTTCACTTACGAATCAAAAATAAACAGGGCGTTGAAAAATTTAGAGAATAAAAAGATATTTTTGAACATATCAAAAGATCTCAACTCTTACAGGCTCAACAAGCATGCAAAAACAGACTATGAGGCATTATCAGAGGGAATGCTAGGCATGTTTGAACTGGCATCATCAATCCTGTGGACCAGTGAGAAGAGTGAGGATGCCAAGCTAAAAAAAGAACTGAAGATCTGTTTTACCCAAATTAACGCATTATTAGAGGATGTAAATCAAAGACTGCTGAAAGAAAGAAAGACCACTGAGAGAGTAATGTTACAGCGAGATTTTACAGGTAACATTCCCAAATTAGGATATCTTAAACTCTAAAAACAAAGAGGTGAAACTTTGACCAAACAAAAAATATTGCTCAGATCGTGACAGTCAGAAACTAAGGCAGGCATCGGCATGTCTCAGAGATTACGAATTGCCTTTATGCAGTCAAGTGTCGCGGCGCATGGTTTTGGAGAATAATCACACTGTTTGAGATTTATTTTAAAATTGCCAATAGGCCACGCTTGCTAAGATTTGCTATGACAGTGACACTAAAGACAACTTTGTCAGTAGTTGTTAAAACAGTGCTTACAGACTTTGGAATCGCAACAATATCGGCTTTATTCTTGAAGTTTGTTACTCGTATTACTTTTCTTGTTCAGAATTTTTTTAATCTGTCTGTATCCTAAAACAGGAAGAATGCAAAAAACACATCCGATTTGGGAGACCGGGCAGCAGCAAAGGCATTGGCATCTTCCTTTCTCGTGGTTGCAATCAGGACAATTCATGACTATTCCTTTTCTTGGTTGTCGCTATTAATTTAGTTTTATCAAACGTGTTTGGCACTACATGAAATGACATATGCGGTATTTTATCACCGGTACTACAAAAGGAACTATTTGCAAGTGCTGCTAATTTTAAACTCTCGTAAAACATCATCTTTTCGTGCCACAGGTGTTACCATCTAAAATTATTTAAGAGAATTGCCAGTTTTACGGTGAAAATTCAACAACTGCATCAATCTCAGTCATGGAATTCAATGGCAGGCCGGTAGTCCCCACTGCAATTCTTGAATGCCTGCCCTTTTGACCAAATATCTCAAAAAATAGATCAGATGCGGCATTGATAACCAGGGGATGCTGTGAAAATTCAGGCACAGAATTTACAAATCCTGATAATCTGACTATTTTGACTACTTTGTCCAGATCGCCTAACTCTCTTTTTATTTGAGACAAAATGTTAATTGCGCACATTTTTGCGGAATCTTGAGCTGCCTGCAGGTTACTGTCTGAGACTTTTCCTGTAAAGACAACCTTGCCGTTCTCCATTGGTATTTGGCCTGAGATGAAAAGTAAATTCCCGGTCTTTACTGCAGGAATGTAGGATCCGGCAGGAAGCGGCGGATTTGGGAGCTTAATTCCTAACGCTTCAAGCTTTTCTTCGATCATGTTATTGTACCAATTTTTGTATGATTTTAGGTTTTGCTAATTCTTATATTTGCAGTAGACGTTATGCGTAAACAACGTGCAAGCACTCTGTCTTTCGCACTGAGCATGCATCGACTAGCCGAATTTCCTCAAAAGACGGTTTCGGCATCATTGCTTCACTTGCGCCCAGTCTGGCCTGCGTCCTGAGGCCACGAACAAGTATGTTTCTGCTGGCATTAACATCTCGGTCTGCCAGCGTGTCACATGTGTTGCAGTACATCTTGCGGCCAGGCTGCGGTGCAAGTCTGCCGTTGCATACGGTGCATAGTGAGCTTGTGCCATGTGCATGCACAAAGATCGCCGGGAGTCCCCACCCATCCTGCCTTGTACTCTATGAACTTTCGCAGTCGGTAAAACGGCCACGCATTCATTCGTCCCCGGAATCTGGATCCTTGGCCGTTTCCCTTTCTGTATATCTTTCGTATTCCCGTAAGATCCTCCATTATGACCCCAAAGCCTGATAGTATGATGAATAGGGCTACCTTGTGCAACACATCATCAGTCTGATTCTTTTGTTTGGCACCGTACCTTTCGGTAACCTTTCTTCTCTTGCGGACATCATTGCGCCTGAATCTGCTTGT
>JAKZUU010000042.1:0-12544 GCA_047516405.1 Candidatus Nitrosopumilus sp.
TTACATGATAAACAATGCAGGGGTCTCAGGTCCTGTCACCTGTTTTGCAAACGCATCCATGGATGATTTTAAGAGTACGGTAGACATACATCTAACAGGAACGTTTTGGGGCTCCGTCCAGGCCTTAAGAGTGATGAAGGCAGGAGGAAAGATCATAACGATCTCGACGTTCTTTACAGAAGAGCGCCCCTTGGAGCAGAGGCCATACAGGTTTAGAAGCCCGTATACTGCAGCCCAAGGTGCCAAAAACAGGCTGGCAGAACTATTGTCCTGGGAGTTGACAGGAAAGGAGATCATCTCGATTGCCACAAACCCGGGCCCCGTTCATTCTGACAGAATCTACAAGACAGTCTATCCAAAGGCTGCATCAGAGTTTATGAGAGTCGGCGGATTTGAGGATCTGAGTCCAACCCAGGTGGATGCGGCAAACAAGGAGCTGCTCCCGTTATTGGGCGAGGACAAAGATGTCGTTGCACAGGGAATCAAAAGGGCGGCAGAGAAACTAGCTGACAGTCAAAATGACGCACTCAAGCTTACAAATACACTTACAAACCTGCTCGAAAAGATTCAGAGTATAGCTGAAAAGATACAGAGCAACACATCACATATGATCGCAAACCAAGAGTTTCTCTCACAGCAGCAGGTTGCAGGATCAGTTCTGAACCTGTGCGATGATGCGATAGCCAAGACCCTAAACGGCAAGGTGATTCCGGGGGACAGGGTATTTTATCCGGTAAAACCACACGTTAAGACTGCAGCACCCAAAGTTGGCCAGCCAAACTTTGCAGGAAAAGCAGTTGTCTTTACAGTTGATGCAACAGAGCAGACAGATGCCCAGAGAGTCGAGTTTTTGGCACAGCATGTAGAGAAAAACGGCGGCAAGGTGGCATGTTTTATCTCAGAGGCAACGCCACAGGCACTGCAAGAGTACATTGCAGGCAAGTTCCACTCCCATGTTGTCGATATCAGGGATTCAGGTCAAGTACAGAGATGGCTAAACACTGCAAGGGCCAACATCGGTGAGATACTAGCAGTGATTCATGTTACAGGCAAGTTGCCAGAGATGGCAAAATTAACAGAGCTGTCCCGCGCACAGTGGGATGGACTAGTAGAAAAGTTTGTATCGACGCCTGCAAACGTGGCACAAAGGGCGTTAGAGCAGTTTGTTCCAGGTGGGGACAGAGACCCACGTCTTTACAGAGACAAGAGGGGCTCAATTATGATAATAGGTCCTGATCTTCCCAGCGGAAGAAAGGTGACAGGAACCCAGAGAGCCCAGATAGAGGTGTTTCGCGGGGCACTACGACCGTTTACAACAACTGTCAATCAGGAATTAAGTGACGTATTGAAATCACAGATTAGACTGTTTACAGTATTCTCAGGTTCTGTAACAGGTGCAGCCCCATGCGATCAGGGAATAGCAGACGCACTTGACTTTCTGGTGTCAGATGGTGCCGTCTCCTCATCAGAAGTAATCTTTTGTGTTGACGAGTCAAGATAGGAATGAAAAAATTCTCAGAGTTCAGGGTGGGCGATTCGTTTTATTCCACCTGCAGCATAACAGAGAAGGAGCTAGGCGAGTATCTGAGATTCTCCAGAGTTAAAAATGCATTTTTGGAGGATGTCTCTTCAGACAAGCAAAAGGTGGTGTCAGGCAGGGCAATACTCTCAAGGATGGAAGGAGAGTTTACAAAACTGAGCCAGATTTATGGAAACCACATAATCTTTCTTGGGACAGACGGCGATGAGCAGTGGGAGAACAAGAATACAAGATTTCTCAGGCCGTTTTACACAGACCAGGTGTTAAAGCTAAAGTTTACAGTTTCTGCAAAAGAGGATATCGATGAGCAGTACGGAAAGATTGCAATCGACTACCAGGGAACGACCAAGGACGATCAAGTCATAGTGCTCTCAAAGAGGAACATTTACAGGATTAAGAAAGAACCGCCAAGAAGACAATAATAATAATGATAGCGGCAATGCAGCATACGCAACAACAACAGCAGCAGCAGCGGCAGCAGCAGCAACAATTGTTGTTGTCGCCTGCAAATCAGCTGCAGTTTGTGTGTACAATGGCACGCAAGCAAAGACTGGCAGGCGCAAAAAGTGATAACTAGAATGTAAAAATCGAGTTCCCGGTTACAGAATCAAAAGACAGTTTGAATGCTGCAACCAAAAAGAGAGCAGAGATTAGGATTCTCAAGTATGCCTCCTTGACATTCACAGACAGTCTTGCCCCCACCAGCCCTCCAAAAAAGGCACCTGCGGCCAAGAGCCCTGCCTGAAGAAAGTCTGAATGTCCCAGCAAGACGTGTATGGCTGCCCCAGATGTTGTTGCAAACAGCAGTACGAACTGCGAGGTGGGGGCGGCCCTCTTCATTGTCAGGCCCATAACAACGACCATCAGAGGCACGTAAACTAATCCGCCGCCAATTCCAAAAAAGGAGGATATCATCCCTGCAAAAAAGCTGCAGGCAACCGTAAAAAGTACCATGTACTTCGACAAGCTTTTTTTGCCCAACCCGCTTCTTTTTCTCAGAAAAACGTACACTGTGCTGACCAGCAGTATGCTGAACAGGATCTTGAAAAGGTCAGGGGAGACGATAGTGGAGAGATATGCGCCTAAAAAAGTTCCAGGTATGCAAAGCAGTCCAATCCTTATTCCCAGAGAATAGTCAATCCTCTTTTGTCTAGAGTACAGCGCAGTGGATGCTACGGCGTTGCTTAGCGTAGCGAAAAGGCTGCTGCTCACAGCGGTGGTAGGGGGAAAGCCCAAAAAAGTCAGTACGGGCACGATTATTAAACCGCCGCCCAATCCAAGCATCGAGCCCAAGACTCCAGCTGCGAATCCTAAAAAAATTAGTCCTACCTGTTCGATCATTGTAACAGATCATCAAATGACTTGCCAGCATATATAAGACTATTTTGTTATGGTCAGCGTAAAAAGATACGACTCTTCTGCAGGCATGATCTCCAAGACCAGACGCTTGTGGGCCAACCCGTCAATCTTTGACTTGAGGGTGCTCTGAGGAGATGTGTTGTACTGCTCCTTTGCAGCATCAAGCCATTCAGAGACAGACTCGTAGCCGCCCGGTCTCTGCTCTGACCAACACTCACAGACAAGTATGTCAATCATGGTTTCAAATACAAACGCAGTCTCCTCCTGTCTTAGATCAAGGGACGGAACCTCGATGATTGCCAGTGCCATTATAGGCAGAATAGGATTTCCCCCCATGTTCAGATTTCCCAACGGCGTGCCGTCAGAATTGATAATCGCACTGGTAAGGCAGTACGATACAGACCGTTTAATGTTCTGCGCATCAAAGAACGAGCAGTACTGATCGACGGTGTGATCGGTGATTGGAATGGGGGTGGACAGGGTCATCTGTCTGGTGACAATGACCTCCTGAATCTCATCAATGTCAAAATAGATGAAATCAACGTCAGGAAGTTCTGCAGAGTTGTTACCGGACTTTGATGCCATGTAAAATGAGAGCAGCGACAAGATGACTATGATGCCAATGAAGATTGGAACAAAGACAATCTTTTTCATTATAATTATGGTTGGAGATACATCACAAGATAAGGTTTTGCAATGCTAAATTGAGATGATTGCCAATACAGAGTCTTTTGTGATGTTGTTGTTTTTTACAAATCCCGCTGTCACTTCAAGGACATACAACGCCTCGCCTCCCGGTATCATGCTCTGGCATGTCACAAGTTCGACTGTACTCTGGCAGGGGGGTGCATTTTCTTCTATGTGTACCACTTGGCCGTCCTTGTCAAACCATATAAGATCAAGCGGAAACTGCATATTCAGCATCCAGATGGAGTATGGTGCGGGCTCTTGAAACACAAAGATCATGCCTTGGTCGTATGGCAGCTGCTCTTGGAACATCAGTCCACGGACACGTCTGGGTTCAGAATCTGCAATCTGCACCTGAAGAGGAATGCCGTCAACAGTTATTGTACCCATGGGAAACTCGACTGATTCTAACTTGCTGTCGCCGGGAAGTGTCAGCAGGCCGACAATGCCTATAATCACTGCTGCAATTGTAATGGGGATTAGTGCCTGGGCTCTTGTAGTCATGCATTGATTTGTTGCAAACCATTTAAAAACGACACGATGACTACATTACAGTACTCTTAAAATCACGAATCGATGAAAAGGTATGCTTGGCCTGGCTGCCGACATCATCAAGTGTAGAACCGTTGTATTTTTTATCAAGATACCTCCCTGCAACTATCATTGGCCCTCCGACTGCACAGGTTACACCGGTAGGTTCAGGAATCCATAGCATCAGAAACCCAATCTTTTGGAGTTTCTTGCCAGGTGCAGGGGCTCTTCGCAGCACGCTCAGCGAGTTTGCAGTATGCGCATCATCAATGTTGTTGACTTCAGCGTATAGATTTGCCCTACGCTTGGCAGAATGAGAGAGTTTCTTTAATTTGTCTAGACGTTCCTTTAGCGGATCAACCATTGCAGTTTTTATTTAAAAGTAGATAGTTAAGAGTTAGAGATAAACTACGATAACATTCAAGTCAACAAAGAATAGCTAACATACAAAGAATCCACAAGATATATGCAAAATAACCTGACAAAAATTCATTATTTGTTATAAATACTAAAAACATATACGATAAAGTGAGGGAATAGTTATGGCAGTCAAGGTCTGAGATGCCGGTTCATATAAGAGCTGCAAAGAAAGACATTCCCCAAGATCTTCAATGATAACGATGTTAGATAATAGATATCAGATGAACAGCAAGGCGTTGTGTAATCAAATGTCTGCTTGAAAAAAAATGGAGCGCAGCTAAAAGAGATAAGGATGCTTGCAGATATGCAAGATTCGTCTACGCGCTGGCCCTTGTGCAGATACAAGATCTCGTTTTACTTGCAGATGGTCACTGAACTGGAGTCAAAAAAAATGCGACTGGACTTATTTTTAGAGTGATTTTGCCGTATTTTCACATGGTTTGGCAAAAAATGTTGCAGGTATTATTCCGTTATCACACTTGTTACATCAGACCCTGAAAAGAGACAAGAAAATATAGTATAAACTCAGATGCAAAGTGGCAGATGAAAAGCAACAGTTACAAGAGATTGGATTCGATCAAGGCGGCGCACAAGACAAAGAAGACAAGGTCAAGCACAAGGATGGAGGACTATCTAGAGATAATCTCAGAGCTGGTGGAGCTGAAAGGGTACGCTACAACCCTTGATATTTCACGATACATGAATGTCAGTGCACCTAGCGTTACAAAGATGCTTCAGAGATTGGATGAGAATGAATTTTTAGAGTACGAAAAATATCACGGCATTAATCTTACAGACAAGGGGAGGCATGTGGCAGAGACAATAAGGCAGAAACACGGAATACTGTTAGAGTTTTTTGAGATTCTAGGTGTAGGGTTTGAGACTGCAAATCAAGATACGGAAGGAATAGAGCACCATCTGAATCCAAAGACCAGCAAGCAGCTAAGAAAGTTTGTCACGTTTCTCAAGGCGAACCCAAAGATCATAGAGAGCTTTAAGAATCTCTAAGCGATATCTGGACATCATTGTGTGATGATGCAAGGTTTGCAATGTTTCTTGCAATTTGAGAGTGTTTTGGGATTTTGATCTGTCCTTTCTTTCCAATACGGACAGAGGAGATGAATTTTTTGTGAACATGGATGGCGCCGTGCATAGAGGCATAGTTTTTGTCGACTGTAAACAGCATGGCAGTCTTTGTCTCAGAGATAGTAAATGGCAGGCCTTTCGCAGGTGTAGGTAAAACGGGATCGGATGGTTTCTTTGGGACTATGTCAAGATGTACTTTGAGGCGCTTTTCAATCTCTGTAATATTTGATCCGCCTCTGCCGATAATTGATGCAATGCAGGACTCGTCAACTGATACCTTTACCTTGTTATTTGAGAGTATCTCTATTTGGGCCTGCGAGTCGTACCGTGCAAATACATCTCTTATCTTTTCTTCGGCCAGACTTTGAATTCCGACTTTGTCGACTTTCTTGGCAACTGGAACAATTACGTTCTCCTCACCGAATGTGTAGATTTCATGCTCCAAGACATCGTCTTGGAAATTCTTGATCTCGATGACTGGTCTTGCAAGATCGGATTCTGTCATTCCGGTTGGAACCTTGACTGTCAGTTCCAGGTCGTAAACCTTGTCAATCTGGCCGCCCTTGATATATACTACAGTGTCCAAGACGTTTGGGATCATGCCAAGTTCAATCTTTCCAATAAAACGCTGGATTGCATCAAGCGGTGAATTTGCATGAACCACACCTACCATCCCAACGCCGGTCATTCGGAGGTCGGCAAATGTTATAAAATCCTCTCGTCGCCTGACCTCATCGAATATCGTGTAATCAGGCCTTACAAGCAGCAGGATGTCAGCTGTGTTATCAAAACTCTCATCTAGTTTGCCGTACTGGGTGATTCCCGAATCAACTTGCAGGTCACGGGGGGACTCGAATGTCTTGACAATGTTGCCCTTGCCATGATAGAAATTTGCAAGTCCTGAGGCAAGTGTACTTTTTCCAGAACCCGGAGCGCCTGAGATCACTATGCCCTCTGCGCTGTCAGAGAAACGCTTCATCAACTTCTCAGAGATGTCATAGTCATCAAGGGATAATTTTACTATAGGATGAACTATGGTTATCTCAACTGAATCAGAGAAAGGGGGAGAGGTGATCGCTATCCTGTAGTCGTTGTATTGGATCACTGATGCGCCAGTCTTTGATATCTCAAGTGTGTTGGAGCTGGTGCCGGTTACAAGATTTGAAATCTGCGATGAGATCATCTCAAGGTATTTTTTTGAGAGAAGGTCATCACCTATTTTTTCAAGCACGAATGCCCCAGGTGTGCCTTTTTTTGCCATGGGGTACTGGTTTTCTTTTAGATGAATGCTCATGGTTTGAGGATCAAAGAATTTGAGAAATTCCAACTCTTCCTCTTTGGCCTCAGACCTGAGCAGAACTGTTTGAACGCCCTGCGTCTGGGCTACCAAGTGCTGTAATTTGTCAGAGGTGTACAGAGTTGCGTTATGGATTTTTGCCATATCGATGATTAATGCATCGATTCTGCCAGTGTTTGCAAGGCCGATATCATCAGGTGATGGATGCGTGCCATCTACGACTATCTCCAGGCCATAATTGCCAGAAAGCAGTATAAGGGATTTGATCTTTTCCAAGCCGGTAAACCCTTTTTCCTGTTTTCTTGCCGCCTGGGACTGCAGTTCATCAAAGACTGCCTGAGGAATGATGACTTTGGAATTTTTGATGGCCCCTGATTTTATCTGAGATGTCATCTGGCCGTTAATAATCACACTTGTATCAGTTACAATATTTGGCAAATTTTAGATCGAATTTTTTGATAATTTGCCCTCTAAAGTATTTTGTTAAATTATTAAAGGTGTTGTTTGAGCGTATTGACAGAATAGAGCAGCGTATCGAAATGATCAACTGCAAGGATGGCACAAAGATATATGGAATCTTTGCCTAGATGGCAGACTGCAAGCAGTATCCAAAGACGGCATTGCATTACTTTATCTGATTTTGAGTCGCGATATAAGAGAATATTTACAAACCATGCAGATATGCATATGTATGGATTTGGTTTTGCAGGATTTTGCAGAAAGGGCAGTGGATTACGCCATGAAGACAGATGTTCAGTACTGCGATGCACGGGCAGAACAGCAGCAGAGAAAAACGATACTTTTAGAGAACGGCCAAGTGGAGCATCTCAGAATAAATAACAAAAAAGGCATGGGGATTAGAATAATCAAAGGCGGAGTGTGGAGTTTTTGCTCAATTGCAAATCCAGAATCATTTGATCAGATCAGAGAAGCGATAGATGATTCAATTAGAGATGCAAGACACGGTACAAAAGACAGGATTGACCTGTATCCGAGTGCCGCATGCAAATCCAAGATTAATTTTCCGGTTTTAAGCGAGCCGGGCATCGAGCAGATGCTGGAGATAGGGTCACAGTGCGATGAGATCATTGCAGGGGTGCCAAGGATCATCAGGTCAACTGTCAATCCAGGGTATGCAGTAAACTCAAAATACTTTGTAAGCAGTGAAGGCTCACAGATTCTACAGAATTTTACAGACACCATAGTAGAGATGGAGGCAACATCCCACGAGTCAGGAATGACGCAGTCAGTGAATGCGACCTTGGGAGGCAGAGGAGGCCTGGAACAGATAACAAAAAATGATGAAATTTTTTCTTGTGCAAAACAGATTGCACTAAAAGCATCGCAGTTAATTGATGCAAAACCGCTCAAGGAACAAAAGACAACAGTCGTGATGGACCCAGATTTTGTGGCACTGCTCGCACATGAGATACTAGGACACCCCTCAGAGGCTGACAGGGTACTAGGAAAGGAGATGGCATGGGCAGGAGATGCTTGGTGGAAAGGAAGACTGGGACAGAGAGTGGGATCTGAGAGTCTGAATGTGTACGATGACCCGAGAATTAAAGAGAGTCTGGGATGGTACTATTTCGATGATGAGGGCATCAAAACAAAAAAGACGACCCTTATCGAGGACGGGATTTTAAAGAGCCATATGCAGAACAGGGAGACGGCCCAGGCATTTAACACAGCACCCACAGGGAACATGAGGGCGACAGACTACAGATTCATGCCCTTAATCCGCATGGCATGTACGTGCATCGGTGGCGGTGACTGGGGAGTAGATGAGATGATAAAAGATGTAAAGGAGGGATATATGATATCTGGTATGAAGGTGCCATCAATTGATATGAGAAGATACAACTGGAGCATATCGTGTCAATATGCACAAAAAATTGAGAACGGCGACATTGTTCCAGGCCTGCTAAGGGACGTGATAGTGACAGGAACGGCACCAGAGTTCTTTGAGTCAATTGATGCATGTGGAGATGACTTTACCACAAGACCGATAACTAACTGCGGAAAAGGTGATCCCATGCAGTCGATGATGATGGGAAATGGCGGACCGACAATAAGGGGGGTTGCAACTGTGAGGAGTGGAGAGGGTAAATGAGCCAGAGATTAAAAGAGATCTCAGAGAATGTCATTAAATGCACAAACTGTGATCTGTGCAAAACCAGAACCAACTCTGTTCCAGGCAAAGGAAGCATCTTATCAGATGTGATATTTGTGGGAGAGGCCCCCGGTAGGAACGAGGATGCCCAAGGGGAACCGTTTGTCGGAGTGGCAGGCAAAAGGCTGACAATGGCACTAGATGAGGCAAAAGTGTCAAGAGAAGAGGTATACATTACAAATATTGTAAAATGCAGACCTCCAAAGAACAGGGTTCCAAAGGCAATAGAGCAATCTACATGCATAGAATATCTCAGAGAAGAGATATCAATAATCAAGCCAAAGATAATCTGTGTTCTAGGAAATACCGCATTTAGATCGCTTTTAGGAGGTGCAGAGATCACAAAATTCAGAGGCAAGATTGCACGCAAAGACGGCCAGCTGTACTTTTTAACCCTGCACCCGGCAGCTACAATCTACAACCAGGAGCTGATCAAGGTTCTGAATAACGACATTGCAAAATTGTTTGATTTGATCACAGAGTTAAAAAATAACAGGGACATCAAGATAGACATTGAATACGGCAATACTGCTGCCTAGAGAGTTTTATCTTGATGATACAGTCATGGTGGCAAGAAATCTTTTAGGAAAGCAGCTAGTCAGAAAAGTCGGCAGAGCAAAGATCTCAGGAACAATTACAGAGACAGAGGCGTACAGGCACAGCGATGATCCTGCAAGCCATGCATTCAAAAAAATCACAGAGAGAAACAAGATAATGTTCGGGCAGATAGGATGCGCCTACGTGTATTTTACCTATGGAATGTATTTTTGTTTCAATGTAGTGGCAAGAGACTCCAAAACGGCGGCAGGGGCGGTGCTGATTCGTGCAATCAAGCCAGTAGAGGGGATAGAGATGATGCAAAAGAACAGGGGCGGCAGCACGAGTATGCGAAATCTTGCAAACGGGCCCGGGAAGTTAACGCAAGCGTTAGGAATCACCAAGAAAGACTATGGGACGGATTTGACAAAGGATTCAAGATTATACATCTCTGAGGGAATAAAAGCAGATGAAGTTATTGCATCGCCAAGAGTAGGAATTAGCAAGGCTACAGAGAAACTGTGGAATTTTAGGATTCAAATTTAATTTTTGTTTTGAGTGTTATCGCCGTCGTCACCCTCATCCAAAGTCCACGGCGCAAACCTTCCAAGAACCCGTGCCCAGTCCAGTCGTAACATAAGCACAACGACTGTAGCCATTGCAGCCCCAAAGACGATTATTCCAATGTACACAGGAGTCGCATCAGTAGCATCTTTAAGAAACGGCTCTACAAGTGAGAGTCCCAGATAATGGGAGACAAATACGATAACGTAACTAAGAACGAGTTTGCCAGTCAGGGTTGCAATAAAAAACCGCTTGGGATTGTATTTTGCCAGCCCCAGTGGAACGTATACCAGGTCGTCCGGGATTGGCGTTGCAGCGGCAATAAATGTAGCTGCCGCACCATATCTTTTGACCAGTCTCTCAAATGGACGTATTCTCTTTCTGGTCTTTTCGTTGATTATTCTCCGTCCGCCGTAACTGACATAGAAGATGATCTGCTTTGCAGCAGTTGCAGTAACTGCAGAAAGCAGTGCCAGAACATGAAGATCGAACTGATCGCCTACTGCCATACTGGCAAGAAGCAAAAATCCCGGCAGCGGAACAAACGGTACAAGCGAGCCGAAGAAATTGACCAGCGATAAACTAAGGTATCCCACCTCAGGCGCAAAGGGAAACAGATCAATAAAATCCACAGAACAAGTATTCTCAAGCTTTATTTAATTAGATCTAGAACGGGTTCTGTCAGGTTGTCAGGAGCTGGACATGAATCTTCTCTAGACTGTTGATTTTTAAATTATCATCTTCTCAAAGGCCTCCACCCCGTTCTGGCAGATTACTCTAGTCGGGAAGTATTTTATCGATCCTCGACAGGATCGGGGTTCTGTAGGCCCCCCCCCCCTCTCCGGGCTAGGATGAACTTTTCTTCTTCTCTATATCTTTGCACATTATCACGGTAAGAATCGTATCAATCTCTTTTTGGTCATAATCTTTGATTTTTTTTAGTTCATAAGTATAGGTGGTGGGATTTGCCTTTATCTGTTCTAAAACCATCTTTTGTAATCTGTAAAGATCTTCACGAGTATGTTTTGACACTGCAATGTATCTATCATCATATTCGAAGATCGGCGCGTTTTGTTTTTCCATGTTTTTACTCCAATAAAAAAGAAAAAAAGGTTTTGGTATTCTACCAAATAGATTGCAGTGTAGCCGCTAGTTTAGATTTATCTCCACCCTCAGCTAAGCGAAATGTGTTCTAATTCAGGCCAAATCTAGTACAAAATGCAAACAGATCAATAAGGATACAACCCCGATGATTTTTGTTGTCCAGACAAAAAACCAAACAGAGTCGCAATTTGATAAACAACCCACGCATATATGAAGATGTTGCAAACGGCATCAAGAACATGCTTGCATGCACCAACACATCAGAGGTACAACGCAACATTTGGAACCAATTATCTGAATCACGGCATGCTAAAGTGGGCCATCATGGATTCGTCTGTAGGAGGATGTGCAAATGTGATAAGGGGCAAACGCTGCGATACTCCGTCTGACAGGTGGTATGCATCTGCAATCAAGGGGATTGAACAGAACACAGTCCAGCACGCATTTGAAGACAAGATGGCAGAGCAGCTTGGCACACTCAAAAGACTGGGCAAGTTTCCAAAAAAAGGACTTGGCATAGCAATCGACATGCACCTCATACCGCGTTATGACAGGGTGCCCGGAGAGGAGATGACCTGCGCCAAATACAAGAACGGAGCCACGTACTTGGCGTTACATGAAGTCCAGTGTGTAAACGACAGTATGCGCACGGTTCTTGCCGCATCATACCTGAAAAGGCTGGAATCCGTGCCCGGTTATGTGGATGTTCTCCTCAAAACCATGGCAGAGATGGACATCAGGATATCTGGTGCTGCCTGGCCGGGAGTTCTTCTCAGTTGATACAATAGGCAGGCTGCAAGAAAACAATGTCAAGTTTCTGATGCCGTGCAAGAACACAAACAATGTGGTGGCCGCACTGCGAGAGTTTGCACAAGGAAAGAGAGGGAAGATCTCAGGAAACGTAATTGAAAACAATTGGAATTCTGCCGCATACTATATCATGATAACTGACAGAAAAAATGTCAAAGACTCTGATGACACAGAAGAGAGATACATCGGGTTTGCAACAAACCATCCTGCAATCAAGACCGAGGCTTATGCCAAAAGATGGGGAATAGAGACAGGATACGGCAAAATCGAGGAGTGCAGGGCCAAGACACGAATTACAGACATGGAATCCAGAATGCTGTGCTTTTACTATTCCCTTGTATTGTACAATGAATGGATAATCGTCAGGGCAATGCTTTCTGATGGTATGAAAGGCAGTGTCATGACCATGCTGACATTTAAGATACAGGTGGAATCA
>JAKZUU010000043.1:0-3291 GCA_047516405.1 Candidatus Nitrosopumilus sp.
CATAAGCCGATTCATAAACGGTGCAGTCTCACTATCAGGCAAGCGCTTCTTTACTGCTACAAATACACTTGCCACTCCTGTGGTAATAGATTTTTTTACCGATCTGCTCAAGTGGCGCGGCAAGATTGCCGCCATTTTGGATCGAGCGTCGTGGAACAAATCTGTCAAAATGAAACAGTTTCTTGCAGATAACGAAGAACGGATTGATTACAGATCCTTTCCGGTAGGATGGCCACAACTAAATCCTACGGAAGGATACTGGAATATACTGAAGCGGAATCCGCTCATGCATGAGCATTACGATAATGTGCACGAAAGAGTCGGCCGAGCTCTATACTTTTTGCAAAAATCTCGCATCAACATTAATTGTGAAACGTATATTTTCAGGGATCCAAAGTCCATTGCAAATCTTTTCTAGCGTCGCTATACGATGTTGCAGAGGCATATTTTCAGTCTTGGCTGTACAAATGCGCATGGCAATCATGGTAAGGATGTGTGAGCCTTGGAGCATGATCGCAACATTTCAGACAGTTTTTCAGAATGGCGGCTACAGCTCGCAGACCGGTGGCATGCAGTTTACATCAGATTCTTGCAGCTGTGATTTTTGGGGCAGCGACTGCAGAAGCTACGGCGCTAACAAAGACGGGCACGTCTTGTCCCGGACAGATAACATGAAAGATTCCAACACCATATTGATCGTCGTTTTTGTCTTGGCTCTGCCAGTATTGGCTCTTTGCAGCAGATGCGATGCCAGTATCCACGCGTTGAACAAAATGATCGGTGCGAATAGTAGCAGCACACGTACGGACTCTTCCCTGCTGGTGGTTCTGGGCCTCATGGACTCTATACACCTGTACCCTGTCTCTATTGACCATCTGGCCCTATACTGCTCTACAAACGCCTCAGCTCCTGTCATCTGATCGCGCTTGAATCCACATACGACATCAACTGAAACGCTGGTGGCAAATGCGTGAATTACTTTTCTTCCCTTTTTGTCCTCACTCTCCAAGATGATCAGTGTAAACTTCTCCGGTTCCTTGCCTGCATCACTGGAAGTCAGGATGTGTTGTGAGACTGCATCTCTTTTGCCTGCCTCAAACTCGCTTGTGGCCTTTTTGACGCCTTTTGTCTGCGTTGCAGGCATGAGAAACTGTATGTTTTTGTCTGTGAGAATCTGGTTGCTTGAATCAAGATCACGGTTTACTCTCTCAAGTTCTCTGATCTTCTTTTGCAGTTGCCGTGCACTCTTATCCGTCAATAGTTTAAAGTGCCAGGATTTTATATTAAATCAATGATTCGTAAAATTTTAACAATGAATCTCACATAATCTACAAATTCAGAAAGATTGGCGATTGCGCATAATCTTTATTTATATTTTAGTTCAATCTGGATTGAACTAATTTCTATTAACTATATCTTTAGACTGTATGCAACAACATGAAAAACATAACAAAAAATGCAAAAACGATACTGTTTGCTTCATTGGTTGCCACGCTGATCATATCATTTGGCGAGACAAACTTTGCTTTTGCCGAAGTTTCTGAAGAAGTCAAATCAAAAGCATTAGAGGGTAAACAGGTATGGGAAGAACTAGTAGACATTAAGAACAAGGAAGACAAAACGGACAAAGAAGAATTGTATGAGAGTGAACTTCAAAAGCAGTTTGATGTCATTGCCAAAGAGATGAATGAACACGGAATAGCCACTCTGGAGCAATGGGAAAAAAATCCAGACTATTGGAGAATGAAAAACGCCCCAACATCTGTAACCATGCATGGTGGGGAAGCACTGGAGAACTTCAAATCTCTGAACAGCGATACCAACACATCCACAACCCCGTCCATCCACAGCCCATGCTTCTGTCCACAAGAATTTAGATTCATTGCTGGATTTGACTATCTTTTGTGGGGATTCTGGCCGACTTCCGCATTCGCAGACACATGGACAGCAGCCACGGCACCAACAGAAGACCTGATTTTCGCAGTGGAATCAGAGGTAGACCATAGTTACATGACGCCCTTTGTCAAATATAGTTTGGTAAAGGCTGGCAGTGCAAGCATAGACATGGAGTATTCCGTAGAGAATCCATACGGTTTTGAATTGGACAGTTCTGAATTGGAAACACATTCTGTCTCCAGGTATCTCCCGAATTACCACACAGAAACATACGATGAGATTTCAAATACTGTTGCTGGTACTGATGTACAGGTAATAGTAGATCTGAACACTCTCTCCTAATTTTTTTTAAACCATGAAATACAAGATTTAGATATGAATGACAAAAACTCACCCCCGCTTGCCAATATTGTATCCCATATGCTTGTAGTGGCAGAAGATGGTGACAATGACTTCCAGGTAAGGCGATGTAATGGATTTGACGAGAACACTATCCATAGGTTTGGCAATGTGCCTTGCATGGTCCATTTGCAACTGCGACGGTCATCTGTTCCGGAGATCAGTCAGTTTGATAAGTTGACCAACGTGTCGGGCATAAAGGAGACATGCAATCTGGCATTAAGGATAAGGACAAGTCCAGTTCCTCTACGAGCTCGCCACCCGCCAGTCTCCAAGATGCCATCCTTTGACAGGGTAAACTATCAAGATGAAAGACTGGCATGGTTGCGAACAGAAATTAAGATCGACAAGAACAGTGACGTTCTAAAAATTTGGAACAAAATATACGGCTTTAGTTCTGCATCATGTCCGCACCTGAAGAACAGCATCATATTTCCCGAGATTAAAAAAATTGCAGAGAGATGGAACTTTGACATGAAGGGAACCATATTTGAGTAAAAGCCAGATCTCCGTAATTAGGTATCTATAGCAATGTGCATAAGTTCCTGTACAGGCAATTTCTGGGCATCATCGTCCCTTGATCATCGCATCTTTGTGTAAATCATCGTCTCCTGCATTCCGAACAGCATCTGTATACCTTTAACGTATTTTTTTCACACAAATTTGTAAACTATAGCGACGCTAGAAAAGATTTGCAATGGATTTTGGATCCCTGAAGATATACGTTTCACAGTCAATGTTGATGCGCAAGTTTTGCAAAAAGTATAGAGCTCGACCCACTCTTTCATCCACATTATCGTAATGTTCATGCATAAGTGAATCCCGCTTTAGTATATTCCAGAATCCTTCCGTAGGATTTAGTTGTGGCCAGCCTACCGGAAAGTATCTGTAATCAATCCGTTCTTTGTTATCTGCAAGAAACTGTTTCATTTTGCCAGACTTGTTCCACGATGCCTGATCCAAAATGGCGGCAATCTTGCCGCGCCACTTGAGCAG
>JAKZUU010000044.1:0-8305 GCA_047516405.1 Candidatus Nitrosopumilus sp.
GCGTCTTTAGCCCCAACCTGTGACCGATTCTGATGGCCTCATTTACCATGAACCTGAATTCCTTATACATAAAGTATAGATACTCATCGAATTCGTGTTTCTGCCAGACGGTCTTTACCTGAACTAAAGTCATACCGTATATTACGGTACAATTGTTATTAAATCTGTTGAATCCCTACATATCCAAGATGTTTTGGGGCCAACACACACAATACGTCGATATTGCTTCTGATAATACATCTTGTGTACAGAGAGATTACACAAACCAGAATATGTGTAGGAGTGGGACGCAATCGTCTATTTCTGGCAGTAAAGTCGATTACGCATAACCTCTATTGTAGGCAGTACTGTACAAGATATCTGCAATATCATTGAAGAACGCTCTCCTGATTTGGTCTGCCTTGCCGGCTTTATGCGTATTTTGCCACAACCCATCACACAAAAATTCCATGTAATGAACATCCATCCGTCTTTGTTGCCTCATTTTCCAGGCCTGCATGCACAAAGACGCGCATTGGAATCTGGTGCGAGATATTCAGGTTGTACAGTACATATGGTGGACGGTGGAGTTGATACCGGCAAGATCATTGTGCAAAAAGCGGTTCCAATCCTGCGGAATGATACTGTTGAAAGCCTGTCTGCCCGCATATTGGAGCAGGAACACAAAGCGTATGCTCAGGCAGTAAAAATGTTCATGAAACAGCGTGTCAGGAATCCTGCAGTAAACGGTTTTTGCAAACCGTTCAATGATATTGACGGGGCGATTCAATTTGCACTCAAACGAGGCATGTCATACATGTGGCGGAATGGCGATCATACCATGATATCGGAAAAACCTCCTGAATCTGTACCACATGTGGCCGTTACACCAGATGACACAACTGACGTATTGCAAAGCAGGTTGGACAACATGATTGTTTTGGATCATGCCTCTGTTACACCAAGACAGCCAACAACCACAATAACTTGAATCAAGCCAATTGAGATAAACAAATTAGATTCTAGTATGAGGGTTCTGCCACTCAATAATTCTGGTTTTGCCATCTTTGTGTTTTGCGACAAAATTTTTGGGCAATGAGGGCAACAATAACCGAATCTATTGACCGGAATGCCGTTTGTACCATCAACATGTTGCCACATCAGAAAGCAGGTTCAACTATTCACAGAACCAAGCGTAAATGCTTTTTTATAAAACACTTGATTCATTAAATTATGAGAGATCCTGTTATACGTCGGGGAGCATTAAATGAGATCAGGGTATAAAGAATGGAGTAAGGAAGGAAATGACTGGATCAAAAATGGCATGCCAATATTGGTCAAGGTCCAAAGAAGTAAATCATGTCAGACCATGGTATTTTTGTGCAGACTGCTAAGAAAAAATAGCGAGGGGTGGGAAACGATGGCAGTCGCAATAGAATGCGCAGACATACACCTGAGAGCAGATCTGAACGCGTTTGTTGCATGATGCCTTTACTATGAAGGGTTCTGTTAACTTGTCAGATATTGGACTCGTGAATTTATGACCTCTGAACAATTCCACACAGGACTTGATGTGTTGGAAAAGTTAAGGGGAGGAGGCAAAGGAGAAGGGGAGGAGGCAAAGGAGAAGGAGATGCGGTTAGTCTCACAAAGACGATCGCAGTGAACAGAGAAGAGGACAGAAAACGGGAAGAGAAAAACATAGGGGCAGCAAACAAGTCATATGATGAACTTGTCACTAATCAAAACGAGATTCTTTTGGATCTCAAGGCGATAAAGAGGACACTGAGAAATTAAAACTATCCTCATAACTGACAATTCATAACAAGATTCAAAGATCTACCCGTTCTTATCCAAACACCCGGAGATAATCTTTATAGGCAAAGCATTGATTTTGCACACGCCTCAAGTCATCTGGTCTAAAGCGAGAATGTTTTCCAGATGGAGTACACACAGATGATCATGTCTTAGTAACGGCGACCTCTCAGTTTTGTACAGGCTTATAAAATTTCAGTCTGCGCAATGATGCATATGATGCTCTGCCCATCTGATTTTCGCTGCCAGTCCTTAAGCCAAAAATACACAGATCTCTCTTTCTCTCTCTGTCTGTCTCCAGACACATACAAAAAAAATTACTTTTGGAAACCTGATACTCTCTGTGCAATCCGAGACTGGCAACAGCAATGACTGCAGGCAAATATTTTGACAGCTTGTCATCTTCCAAAAAAAAAAATAGCACCAAAACATAAATGATGATCATACTTTAAACCGTCTTTAATCTTCAGACGGCCACACCTCAGATAGACGGGCATCTTTTTGGAAGTCAATTCGATTGCCATCCACAATTTTTGTTTTTTTTCTCAAGACACCTCTGAAACAGTTCCGTGGTATAGTTGCACATCCTTGCAGCCAGATGCCGGGATCGACGCCTGATGTCTAACTGCAACATCATTTTTTTTTTGACCGAGTCGCTGCAGAATCCAAGACAGCGACATGACTAACGGCACCTGATTTTGGAATACCTGGCTGCCCCGATGCCTGACTGTAGCGCCATTTTTGCCTTGCATGCCTGATTTCCGTATAGATAAATAGTGATGCATCATACCCATGATATGGTTGATGTAACGCTGGCAAGGTACTCCTTTGAGGGCGAAAAGTTTGAGATTATGGTAAAGCCTGACCCTGCACTGGATTACAAGCTGGGCAGAACAAAGGACATCTCTAAAGTTCTCGTCTCAGATGACATCTATACTGATTCGGGGAAAGGCACAAGGCCGTCCTCTGAGAAGATGCTAAAGGCGTTCCAGACAGACGATCAGATCGAGATTGCCAAAATAATCCTTCAAAAGGGGGATCTGAATCTCACCACCGACCAGAGACGAAAGATGGTCGAGGAGAAGAGAAGACAGATAGTCACCTCTATTGCAAAGACCTACGTTGATCCCAAAACACACCTTCCTCATCCTCCCATACGCATAGAACAGGCGATGAAGGATGCCAGGGTCTCAGTTGATCCGCAAAAGCACGCAGATGAGCAGGTAAAGGACATCGTTGATAAATTACGCTCCATCATTGCTTTAAAGTCTGAGACTCTCCAGCTGGAGATTAGCATTCCTGCACAGTATGCCTCCCAGTCATATGCGGTTTTAAAATCTGTCGGCTCTTTGCGCAAGGAAGAGTGGCAAAATAACGGTTCCCTAAAAGCAATACTTGAAATACCCGCTGCTGCAAGGCCATCTATGATGGACAGATTGGGTTCGATAACGAGGGGATCTGCAACAATTGAGATGGTTTGATGGCGGACAATAATAATAATAGTAATGATCATCGTAGCAGTAAGCATAAATACGTTATTCCAGGCGATGTGGTGACTACCGGACCCCTCAGGCCTGAGCAGAATGTAGTTTTAGACGGCACCAAGATAATCTCCACAGTCGTTGGAATCTCCGAGATTTATGACGACTCAGTCAGAGTGATATCTCTGACTGGCAAGTATATTCCCAAGATCAACGATCTGATAATTGGCAAAGTCATATCCCACACATCCCTCTCTTGGGAGCTTGATATCAACTCTTGTTATGCCGGGTTCCTGCCTGCACAGGACGTCTTTGGACGGGACTTCTCTGCCCATGCCGACGAGCTTGCATCCAAATTAAGGTCAGGGGACTTGGTCGCTGCAAGAATTGCCAATTTTGACAGGACACGCGACCCTTTGGTCACCATCTCTGATCGTGACTTGGGCAAGATTGACTCAGGCGATCTGGTAAAGATCTCACCTAGCAAGGTACCACGCCTAATTGGAAAGAGGGGTGCCATGATACAGACCATAGAGATGGCAACAAATGCCGCAGTTACCATAGGTCAGAACGGCTGGATTGTGGTCACTTGCGAATCAACAGAGGGATTATTAAAGGCTAAAAAAGCCATAGACATGGTTGACAAAAAAGCACATGTTGCTAATTTAATTGATCAGGTAAAAGAAATGTTAGAAAAAAAGGATGATGAGAAATAATGGGCGGTAGGGACGCAACAATGGTTCTGTTAGACGAGAACGGGATTCGTTGTGACGGACGTAAAATTGACGAATTAAGACCGGTTACTATCAAGGCAGGCGGGCTAAAAAACGCCGACGGTTCGGCATATATCGAGTTTGGCGACAACAAGATAGTCGTTGGGGTGTTCGGTCCAAGGGATGTCCATCCAAAACACATGTCAAACACCGATACCGGAATCCTGCGGGTCAGATATCACATGGAGCCTTTCTCCGTGAGTGAGCGAAAGAATCCTGCCCCTTCAAGACGGGAGATTGAGATCTCCAAAGTCATCAAGGAGGCCTTGGAGCCTGCAGTCATGTTGGAAAAATTTCCAAGAACTGCAGTGGATGTATTCATTGAGGTACTGCAAGCAGACGGCGGAACACGCTGTGCGGCCCTTTCGGCAGCTTCTGTCGCATTGGCCGATGCAGGCATTCCAATGAGGGACCTGGTTGCAGCATGCGCTTCAGGCAAGGCAGCAGATACAATTATTCTTGATGTTAACAATGAGGAGGACCAGGCAGGCCAGGCAGACATGCCAATCGGCTACATGCCAAATCTTGAAAAGATCACACTGTTACAGCTAGACGGCATCCTGACTCCTGAGGAGTACAAGAGATGCGTTGATGTGGGGGTCAAAGGCTGCAAGACTGTCTATGACATACAGAGAAAGGCCCTGCACGACAAATACTTTGGAAAGGGGGACAGTGAATAATCTTGGCATCTGTCTCAGTCATTGACAAGTTAAAAAAGGCGCAGATAATCGAGTTGCTAGAGCAGGGAATGCGTGTTGACGGACGCGCATTTGAGGAACCGCGCAAGATCTCCATTGAGGCAAACGCAATTCCCAAGGCAAACGGCTCTGCAAGAGTCCGTCTGGGTGATACCGAAGTCATATGTGGAATAAAGATCCAGCCTGACAGACCATTTCCGGACACAGGTGACAAGGGCCTGTTCATATGCACTGCAGAGCTGTTGCCGCTCTCACACCCTACAGTCGAGACTGGGCCGCCACAACCACCTGTAATAGAGCTGGCAAGAGTCGTTGACAGGGGAATAAGGGAGAGTCACATGATCGATGTCTCAGACCTGGTCATCGAAAAGAACAAGTCGGTTGTAGGTGTATTTGCCGACAATGTTGTAGTCGATTATGACGGGAATCTCTTTGATGCGTGCTCTTATGCCAGTACTGCAGCACTGCTGACATCAAAGACCCCGAAATGGGAGTGGGTAAATGAGCAGCCATCATTGGTTGACGGCGATGACACCCAGTTACCAATATCTACAGTTCCAGTATCTGTAACCATGGCCAAAATCGGCGATCACATCATAGTTGACCCAAACGGCGATGAATGGGCCGTCATGGATGCGCGCATTACGATTACCAGTGACTCTGATGGAAATATCTGCGCCTTGCAAAAAGGAGGCAGTAACGGATTTACACAAGACGAGGTTGGCAGATGCGGAGATCTCTCAGTCAAAGTCGGCTCAAAGATACGCGAACAGCTCTTGGAACTGCGGGGCAACTGACTATGGCCAAGGCAAAAAAGTCCCTCAAGGGCTTGGGCGCCCGCTATGGAATCAAGCTTAGAAAACAGTATACCAAGATACACCTGCAGCTAAAAGAGAAGAGAACCTGTCCCCAGTGCGGTTCGCAGACGTTTGGCAGGGATGCAGTCGGCATATGGTCTTGCAAGAAATGCAGTTACAAGGTAGCCGGAACGGCATATGACATTAAATTATAGCGCAAAGATACTAGTCGATGCAAAGGAGAGGTCAGAGGCAATCTACAACTCTTTGAATGTCGACAACGAGTTTTATCCTGAGAATCCTGTTAGGACCAGGATGGAGTTCAAGGATAACACAGCCCTCATCTGTGTCGAATCAGACCATCTCCCGCACCTTCGGGCAAACCTGAACTCCACGCTCAGACTGATTCAGGTAAGTTACGACTCTATCAGGTCAGTCAAGACAAAAAACTAGGTGTTTTTGTGTGGCACTGTCCCAAACATGGGATTTCATCCAAGGAACACAAGTTCATGCCTGTAAAATCCTCTCAATAATGTGTGCAGCATCATATCCGAATTTTTGTTGTCTGTACTGCCGCTGAATCCTGTGTTCTGGCTTTCCAGTTGACGGTGCGCCTGGGATATCTCTGACTCTGTGTCCTCATGTGCTCTTTTATGATGCACCGATGACAGTCAGTGTTCTCGTCGTTCAAGTCAAGGTTTGCTGCCGTCGTTTGTGCAAAGAAACTGTCCACACAAAAACTATAGCTGTTTTTCAGATGTGTCTGCTGCAACCTGTTGGCATGGAATGGTGCAAAATATGCATGTCATGTGTCTGATGTGTGCCATGCATCTCTGCGAAATCTTGGTACGGGGCGCACCGCATCCTCCCAGCTGCAGGAAAATTCCATCAGATGGACAGAATCAAAACCAATAAAGCGCATGTAAAGGGACATCAGGTAGTTCTGCAGAACTAAGATTTGGACAACGCCGTCACGGGAGGATTTTTGCGGAAATCCATTTTTTGCGCTACTATACTGTTATGGCTCCGGCGCACTCAGCAATCGCTTAAAACTATTGCAGTCCTTTAACCTTTCACAATCAAGTTTCTCTGCATACCTTGGCAGCCTATTCTTCCTGTAGCTGGGGATCTTTTGCTTCAATACATCCGAGGGCTTTCTTCCCTTGATTGGAATTTGCATCAAGTAACATATCAATTCTTCTATCTCATGATCAAACAATACGATTCTAACACGATCCATGTATCCTGGGTCAAGGAATTGCCGTATTCTCTCATCCTTGCGTTCAAGCGGCTCGCCATCTGCATCCCTGAGGATAATTACACGATCTGCTATCCCGGTAGCTATCTTGGTAGCCCTGGACAGTTTGTGGCCAAGGTTAACCGTACGTGCTTTTATCAGATTGCCTGCAACAAGTCCCATATCTGCCTTCTTTCGAAAAAAGATTTGGATAAACTGAGGTCCAAAGCTGTCTTTCACAATAAAATAAAAATTCACAGTGATCCATAAATCCAGCTTTCACTTAACGTGATCTTCTTCTCGTGCAATTCCTCTCTCATGCGCTCTGGATCTTCGATCCTCTTACCTACAGTTCCAGTTTCGGTTCGTTCTAGAATCACCATGTCCTCAAGCTTGACTGCGTCTATGAGTAAAGGAGAGTGGGAAGTTACTATCACGCGCGAATCACATGTGGAAAGCTCGGCTATAACATATTCTACAATCTTTGCATGAAGTGATGTCTCCACTTCATCGATGAGCAGGAATTTGGGTTGTAATTCTATGGCGGCAAGTATTGCAAGCAATTTATAAAATCCATCTGGAATAGAGGGTGGCGACAGGTCAGTACTGCCGTCATTAACCTTTAACAGTATTCTGCCATTCTCAGCCAGGGTTAAGCTTACTTGCCAATTCGGAAATAATGCCTCTAGTGCGAGATCAAAGCGATCGGGAAGTCCACTTCCTCTGCCATTCCATTTGAATAACAAATTGATCAGTCCACTTCCGTCTTCTCTCAATTCTTCCGAATCCTCCAACTGGGGGGAATCACGGAGTTTGGCATAGTTCAGCTGGCGCAGCAGAATCACGGAGTGAGGCTTGGAGAACAGGTTAGATGTATGCTCGTGTATAGACTGTCCCCTGTCGTCACTCCTGATTGTGACAGTTGGGATCCTGCGTAGCGAGTCATCTGACTCTGAATAAATGCGTATGAAACTGATCTGGTCTAGGGAAAAGTTAGTGCCGGAGGGAAAGATCTTTTCTTGGTTTGTTATCCTTCTAAGTATGGGGGGCCTACTAACAGGCGCGTCGCCAGTCTTTCGTAGAATGGAGGTAGAATCTGGTATCTTCTCCGTCCACGGTTCATCTGGAATGCTATCTGCGATTCGTTTGATATGTGGTTCTGTTGATAATCCTGTGCGGATCTGTTTCAAAAAGGTCCGATCAAGCTCATATTCTACGTCTTGGAAACTGCGACGAATGACAATATAGTTGGATATTCTCAGCTCCTCATCTGTAAATTCGAGCCTTCCGCTTGAGCCATCTATCTCCATTTTGTAGTCGAAAGCGTACTCTCCAACGCTGTATTGCACCTCAAACAGGACTGGCAGTTTGGGGTCGCAAGACCACACGACGTTCCTGAAACCCGACCAAGGCAAAAATGGGTATGAAGGGGTTCTATTGGGATCTATGCACAGGTTTGCAAACTTGAACATCTCCAGCACGTTGGTCTTACCGGATCCGTTGGCTCCGATCAATACGTTGAACT
>JAKZUU010000045.1:0-9587 GCA_047516405.1 Candidatus Nitrosopumilus sp.
ATGAATGATTAATAAAAAGAGAACAGAAAACAAAATCATGAAAAAATCGGTGATTGGAATTACCATAGTAGGCAAAGATCGTGAAGGAATAGTTGCCGCATTTACAAATTTTGCATTCTCTAAAAATGGAAATATTGAAAAAGTAAATCAAAATGTAATTGAGGGCGTTTTTGGAATGTATCTGGAGATATCTTTTTCAAAAGCGATAAATACAAAAAAATTTGACGCTGAAATTCAGCATCTAGCCAAAAAAGAAAAGATGGATGTAAGCGTACATCATGAAATTAATTCAAACAAAAATATTGTAATACTGGTAACAAAAGAACCACTCTGTCTTGAGACAATTCTTGACAACGCAAAAACACTAAAAGGAAAAATTTCAGTAATCATCGGCACAGAAAAAACACTAGAACCACTAGTCAAAAAAACTAATATCCCATTTGTTGCAGTAGAAGAAAAAATTCAGGCAAAAGCAGAAGAGAAGATTATCAAGATATGTAAAAAATATGATATCGATTTAATAGTTCTTGCAAGATACATGAGAATTCTTACACCTAATTTTGTATGGCGATATCCCAACAGAATCATCAACATACATCCCTCGTTATTGCCTGCATTTCCTGGCGCTACAGCTTATGCGCAAGCGTATGAGAGGGGTACAAAGATTATAGGTGTTACGACACACTATGTAACGGAAAATCTGGATCAAGGACCGATCATACTTCAAGATTCTTTCAAAGTAAGTCCAAATGATACGCTAGAAGAAATAAAAGCAAAAGGACAACAACTTGAGGCAGAAACATTGCTAGATGCAGTTAGGCTGCATCTGAACGAGAAGTTTGAAGTCCGTTGGAGAAAGGTTCACATAAAATCAGAGTCAGACGATCACACGTAAATCAGGCTTGTTGTGTCACATTGCTGTCTGATTTTTACAAAGGTACGACCTTGAGATCTTTTTAATAAACACAACGACAAGATGATAACGCCAACCCATCTTCAATAAACGGATACATCTTTTATCCTCTCAAAAAAATATAGAGATGAGAAAAGATTCTGATGCTTGCAAAACAAAAAATAATCTGTCTTCATAGGTCATGATAATCATAAAATAGAATGCACAAGAGGACTTGAGAGAAGATAAAAGACTAATAAACACAAGTTGGAAGAGAGTGTGACAATCATGGTTCGATCTTCACACATGGCAGATATCAAAACTCAGTTTGATCCCCATATCAGAAGAGCGATAACAAAAAACAGCTGCAAAATTGCTGTAATTCCTGTGGGTGCCATTGAACAACACGGCCCTCATCTGCCGGTATCTGTCGATTCTGACATCGTTACGGCAGTTGCAAAACTAGTTTCAGAAAAAAACAGATACATGCTGTTGCCAACACTAAACTACGGTGTTTCATTTGAACATGCGCCATTTTTTAATTTAAGCATCAAAGAATCCACTTTACGCATGATTCTAACTGATCTTTGCATGTCACTTTTGGCAAACAACATCAAAACAATCTTCATAATTAATGGCCACCATGGAAATCTTAAAGCAATTAAGAATCTGGACGCAAAGATCAAAAAAATCTCAAAAGGCAATCTTGAGATATTCTCATTTTCTTACTGGCATTTTATGGCAAGAGAGTTCGATCATGCCGGATTTGTTGAAACATCTCTAATGCTTGCAATCTCAAAAAACGTCAAAATGCACAAAGCCAAGAAAGGGCTAATTACAGATAAAATGACAAAAGAGGAGATAAAGGAGATCAGTAAAATTGCAGATAAATCCTTCCCTGAAGCGACTAAAAATGGAATCTGGGGAGATCCTAGAAGAGCTACAAAAAAGGACGGAGACATGATTTTAGCTGAGATCGTTGAGAATCTTGGGAAAAGATGCCAAAGATGTCTTAATAACGACGCATTGCAGGCATAATGAAATTTTAATATAATCCTTTTATGGCATAATTATTGAGTGATATAGATGTCCGTTGATATGGCAGTGAAAGTGTTGGATGAGAGTATTAATCAAACTGTATTGATAAAACTCAAAGGTAGCAAGACTATTCGAGGTGATTTGTTGGGCTTTGACCAACACATGAATCTATTACTAGACTCTTCAGAAGAAATTTCTGCTGAAGGAAACACTACAAGTCTTGGAAGTATTGTAGTCAGAGGGGACAACGTAGTCATGATATCTCCTCCTCCGACAGCTCATTAGGTGCTATAAAATGACAAAAGGCACAACTTCCATGGGCGGTTTTACCAAAAAAAAGGTTCACATAAGATGTCGAAGATGTGGTAAAAACTCACTTCATAAACGCCATCATCAATGTGCGAGCTGTGGATTTCCAGATGCTAAACGTAGAAAGTACTCTTGGATCAAATGGTACACATAGATGCAAGAGCTTGTTCTTATTCTTAGTTCATTAGCCGGGGTTGCAGTAGCTGCTACAGTAAGACGAATACCAAAAACAAAAAATCAACCAACTAGTCTTGGAGTCAACTCCCAGATTAAAGATCAGATCACATCTCTAAAAATTGAAAAAGATCTTCTCCATAAAACAATTGCAAGACTGTACAAGACAAATTCAAATACTGTCAAAACTCAAAAAGACCGATTATTATCAAAGTATCAATATCAATTAGAGATTGTTTCTGAAAAATTAAACAAACTCGAGCAGGCAAAGAATCATCCAGATTTTGGTCTGATCGGTGATAGTTTGAGTACATTGATGGATAAAAAATTATCAAAACTCGATGAGAGGTTACACGAGTTATCATCGAAGATTCAAACATCAAAAAATGAGCAGCAAAAAATCAAACAAAACATTTCAAAACAATCTGGCAATAATTTAAATAAAACTGACAAACAAAACGAACCAAAACAGATTTCAGACTCTTCAATAAATTCAGGATACTCGTCAAAGCTAGATGACATTGCTCAAAAGACTTTAAATGAAAAACCAAAATCGGCAATAACAGTCCAAAAAGAAACAAATTCAATTGCAAAACTGACGGTACAACCAGAAGGAGCAATTCAAACAGTATCTGACAACCTAAAAAGAGAGGAACAAACAACATTCGAAAACACAAAAGTTCTGCCAAAAATTTCAGTGTCATCAAATGTAACACTAGAACAGAAAAAAAATACACTGCCAATAAACGAAAAGATACAAAAACAAGCAACGTTGTCTGGAACCGAAGATAAGACCCGGATGACGCAGACAGCAATACCAAAACCGGGAATTTTACCTAAAGACACGCAAACCAAAGCAACATCAGCAACCCCTCACTTGGGAGTTTTACCTAAAGACACGCAAACCAAAGCAACGCTAGTAATAATACCAAAACCGGGAATTTTACCTAAAGACACGCAGACCAAAGCAACGCTAGCAATAATACCAAAACCGGGAATTTTACCTAAAGACACGCAGACCAAAGTAGCACCGGCAATAATACCAAAACCGGGAATTTTACCTAAAGACACGCAAACCAAAGCAACGCTAGCAATAATACCAAAACCGGGAGTTTTACCTAAAGACACGCAAACCAAAGTAGCGCCGGCAATAATACCAAAACCGGGAGTTTTACCTAAAGACACGCAGACCAAAGTAGCACTAATGCCCAAACCTAGAACATTTCCGGATCTTGACAAAATATCTCAAAAACCTGCAACATCTTTAGAACCTTCAAAGGATACTGTAATAGATGATGAGTTCGGTGATGATGATGGGGACGATTTAGATGTGATCAAAAAGGATATCGCAAAAATATTAACAAAGCTTGATCAAGCAGAGGTGGAATAATTGGCATACCATGATGCTCTAAAGGCTGTATCAAATGATGCATTGAAATTTGTAAAAGACGGCTATACCATTGGCTTAGGTAGTGGGCGGGCAGCTAGTGCGTTTACAGAATCGCTATCAGAGTTGATCAAGTCAAACAGATACAATATTAGGGGAATTCCAACATCATTGCAGATTAAACTAATTGCAGAAAAAGGCCAAATCCCGCTAGTAGAGACCAATCAAGTGAATCACATTGATGTTGTATTTGATGGCGCAGATCAAATCAATTCGCAAGGATATTTAATTAAAGGCGGTGGTGGTGCATTGTTACGGGAAAATATTTTGTTTAGCCTTGCCAAAAAAATCGTGATAATGGCAGACAAAACAAAATTCGTAAAAGATTTTACAATGCCTGTTCCAGTAGAAATTCATACACTTGCAAGAAACTCTGTCATCAATTCTATTAAAAAAATGGGGGGTAAAGCACAGATACGTACACTTGCAAATGACTATCCGTTTTTTACAGAAAATGGGAACATAATTCTTGACTGTGATTTTAAAACTATAAAAAATCCTAGAGCGCTGACTGTCAAGATCAAACAAATACCTGGAGTTTTGGAATCGGGCATATTTCTTAAAAGGCCAAACATTATTTACAAGGCAAAGGCTAATGGCAAATTTGACATTCTTTAGATGTTTAAAGTTACCTGTGCGGCAACGCTAAAATCTGCATAAATTTTTTGGAGATAAATAACTACCTGATCTATTATTGGCCAATCTTCCGCTCAACTAGTTTACCGTGGCCCAATTTACCAACAACCTCAAAGTTCTCTGACACTGTCTCTCCTCTGACAATTGTTCTGACAGGCCAGCCTTTCAGACTTCTCCCCTCATACACCGTATAGTCTGAAAATCCTCCAAACAGATCCGATGTAACTTTTTGTTCCTTTTTCAAATCCAACATTGTGATATCTGCATCAGAATTTTTCGACAATGTCCCTTTATGCGGATACATTCCAAAGATCTGTGCAGCATTTTGGCTTGTAAATCGCACAAATTGCTCTAATGTGATCTCATTTTGGTTAACTCCATAATGCAATAAAATAGGCAGCACTGTTCCAATTCCGGGAAATCCTGCCAAGGCACTCCATACGTCACTGCCTCCCAATTTTAATTTAAGCTGGTTTGCCACATGGTCAGTGCCTATTGTATCAATACGATTCCCTGCCAAGGCACTCCATACTGCTTTACAATCATCAGCTGTTCTAATCGGCGGCATAACTTTTGCAAGATAACCTGACTGCTTATCGTGCGATAGCGTAAGGTAATGCGGACAAGTTTCAACAAAAATTTTTGTTCCTGCCTGCCTCTCTTTTTCAATCTGTTCTAATGCAAGCCTGGATCCGATATGAACAAAATAGATTACACAGTCATAGTCTCGTCCAAATCCTGACACTGTCTTTATTGCTTTTACTTCAGATTCAGGAGAACGACTAGAAGACCACGCAGATAGGCCGTCCTGATTCTTCTCCTTTGCTGTCTCTATTCCGCATCCACATGATTCGTAATCTTCTGCGTGAACTAGTACAGGACAACCAAGCGCAGATGCTTTTTTTACTGTCTGCCTTACTATCTCGTCAGTTACATCAACTTGAGATGCAACAAGTTCAGATGTGTTTGGCGCCATATCCATGTACACATGACTAACCTTGCCTCCAAGATTCATGTAAATTTTAAAAGATGTGATTCCTTTTTTGACACAAAGTGCCATCTCGCTTACCTGCTGCAGGTTAAAAACTGATGCATGTATAGCATAATCGATATAATGGTTTTGTGATGCGGCATCAAGTTGCGATTGCAGTGAATTAGAAAAACTGGTACCTAAACGAAGCATTCTCATCATGGTAGTTATTCCACCAATTGCTGCAGCATGTGATTCAGTCTTTGCAGCTTGGTTAATTGGAGAATATACGCCATAATGTGTGTGTGTGTCAATAGGGCCTGGGATGGAGACTAAATTACTGCCGTTGATTTTATTATCACAAGCCGGAATATCGTTTGTAAATCCCATGATTTTCCCGCCATCAATTAGAATATTCTTCTCAAGCATCATTCCATGAGGGAGCATAACATGTGAATCAGTAATTATAGTATCATATGTCATCTGAAATTTTTATCATCTTCTGGTTTTTATGCGTTGAGAAAATGAATAAAAGAAGAATCAAAACGGGTTTAGTTATGGGCCGGTGGTTTAGGGGTATAATACCTTGTTCGCAACAAGGACGTCGAGGGTTCGATTCCCTCCCGGTCCACTTTTCCAGTAACCATTATAACAAATAAAAAACAGAGTTTATCATATGGAAGTTTTTGATGGCAAAAAGGCTGCACAGGACTACATGTCCAAGCACACTCTGGCGTTCTCTACTCCGGAACTGACGCTTATGAGATTTGCATTTTGGTTAGGAGATTCAGTTCCAGATCCAAAAAACGAGGGAAAAGGAATTCCAAGAATGATGACATTTTTGACAGAGCAAGACTTTGAACCTGTTTTAATTGATGATGACACATATGTGCCATCGGGCGCAGTGAGAAGTTCTGCAGTTATTGGAAATGCATACAACGAACAAAAAACGGATGGTAACTTTTGTTCCCAATGTGGCGCAAGCCTCTCTGCGACAGCAAAGTTCTGTCCTGAATGTGGATCAACTCAAGAATAAAAGCGACAGTTATTTTTTAATTATACAACTTTAGTACCGCACTTTGTGCAAAACTTTGCATTATTTCTCAAAGATGCACCACATGAAGAGCATCCGTTTTGAGGTGTAGATTGTCTTGGCACTAAAGCAGGATCAGGGGTTGGTAAAGTTCCGACATTCCCAAACGTTTCTTGCCCAGACACAATTCCAGGCGGACTGCCGCCCACTGGATTTGCTGCAGTCCCTGCTCTTGGCGGCATGCTCATTCCTCCTCCTGGCATCGTTGAAGGGTTGCCCATTCCTGGCATCAACCCTGGAGATTGGGTATTTCCAGAACCTGATTGTAGCGACTTTCTCATCTCAAACATAACTTTGATTGCTAAAAATTCTAACGCAGAATACGCTACCGTATAATCGCCTAATTTTTGGAAAAACTCTTTGTCACTTAGCTGACCTTTCTTGTACATGTTGTTGGTATCAAGAAATGATTCATAGTATCCTTGGGAATCATCAAACAGGTTGGAGAGTTTATCAAATAACATGTTTAGCGTATCTACTTCTCCAAACGACATGTTTTTGTTTGAAATTTTGTAATATTAATTACTTTAGGATCAAAAAATAAAGAAAATATGTTAGAGTTACTATGCCAAAGCTCTGTCGATCATGTCTTTGTATGAATCTTTAGAGGCTGCGCCTGCTTGCTGGCTAAGTATTTCGCCGTTGCGAAAGAGGATTAATGTCGGGATGCTGAAAATACTGTATCTTGAAGCTATATCATTGGCCTCATCAACATTGACTTTGACAAATTTTACTTTACCGTCGTAGTCGTTTGCCAATTCTTCAATTACAGGGGCTGTCATTCTACATGGTCCGCACCATTCAGCCCAAAAATCCACAAATACCGGAATTTTAGAACCGATCACATCAATCTCCCATGTTTTTGCATCTGAAATTTTTGTAACTGCCATGTAGTATTTTTAAATTTACATACCTAAAAATGTTCACCAGATTTCATAGTATGCACTCAGGTCTGGTGCCTGTGTAGGCACAAAAAAACGCAGCGCCATGTAAAATCACGCCTAGAACTGAATGGGACCTGAGTATATACATTTCATATTTTTAATACGAGCATTAATTTTCATATATACTTAAATGGAGTTTCAATCAAAAACAGGCATGAGTTCAGAACTTCGATTAAAAAAATTAAGAGGATCTGGAGGCTATGTCATAGCTACAGTAAATGATGAACAACAAATGAAAGGGAATTTAGGCGGTCCTGATCTGTTTTTAGCACCTATTGGAAGACTAGATGCTGAGAAGATTACTAAACATTTTTGCAACACGTGCGAGAAAGAATTTGAAGGCTCTCCAAAGATTGAATTTGAGAATCCAAATGAAGAAGTTGCAGAGAATCTAGTGCTGGTAGAAAAAGGCCAATACATTTGTAATTTATGTAATGCCTCAATTGCAGAATACAGAGAATTTAAAAAAGAAAATGAGTCAAAGGATGTTGGTAGTGCAAAGCCACTTGATGGTGATGACAGTAGCGTAAATGTTGTTGCACCACAAGAGACAGTTGTACCACAAGAGACAGTTGCACAATCTAATAACGGAGATGATACTAATGCCACATCTCAAGCAGAAGAAACAACAGCAGTTACACAATCTGACAAACCGCAGGTAACAGCTTCAGTTACACTCATTGAAGGGAAGACAGTGTATGATGAAAACGCAAATAAAATTGGAACTGCAAAACAAGTTGGAATTGACTCTACACAATCTATGGTTCTAGTAATTATCGGAACAGATGGCAGTACAGAGAGCAATGTACCTTGGACAAATATTAAAAAAATTGGTGATATAGTCCTTTTAGGAAAATCAGAGGAAACATCCAAACAACAGCAACAACAAGAACCATCATCATGCAAATGTAATAGTTGCGAATTCGTAAACAAAGAAAACTCAAAGTTCTGCGAAGAGTGCGGAAATAAGATGGTCTAGTAAATTTAATCAATGATAATTTAGGCGATAAAGTAATTGGCAGGCAAAACACTTCAGAAAGAGATAATCAAAACTATCGTAGTTGTTGTTGTTGGATTTTTAATAATTTGGGCAGGAGTCCAAATAATTTTTGGAACATCGAATCCATTTTATGTTGTTGCTAGTGGAAGCATGATTCCGGTTTTACAGGTATACGACATTTTAATTGTTCAAGGCCACATCTCTTTTGAGGATATTGAAATAGGAGATATTATTGTCTTTAATCGCCCGTCAGATCACGATAGAGTAATTGTCCATAGAGTTGTATCAATTACTGATGATGATCCTAAAACTGTTAGAACAAAAGGCGATGCAAATACTGCATCCATTCCTGGAACTGATTATCCCATCACAAACGATGAGTATATTGGAAAAGTGGAACATGTAATTCCGCAGCTCGGATATTTTACCCAGCTGATAAAACCTCCTGTTAATTATATCATAATTGTAGTTGTTATTGGAGTGATGATCTTAAAATGGCAACTAAAAAAGAAAAAAGCAAACAAATCCATGTCTTCTGATTTAATGAGCTCAGATACAACTAAAGACTTGGAGGATATTGATAAAATTCAAACTGAATCAGCGTACAAAGAATCTGAACAAGAATTAAGTGTTTTAGATGAGAAAACATATGGCTTGAACGATAAAAAAGAGGAAACAGCAGGCGATGACGATAAGACCAAGCAAGAGCGCACGCCAGACGATAAAGAAGAGGAAACAGCAGGCGATGACGATAAGACCAAGCAAGAGCGCACGCCAGACGATAAAGAAGAGGAAACAGCAGGCGATGACGATAAGACAAACAAAGAGCACACGCCAGACGATAAAGAAGAGGAAACAGCAGGCGATGACGATAAGACAAACAAAGAGCGCACGCCAGACGATAAAGAAGAGGAAACAGCAGGCGATGACGATAAGACCAAGCAAGAGCACAACACGCCAGACGATAAAGAAGAGGAAACAGCAGGCGATGACGATAAGACCAAGCAAGAGCACAACACGCCAGATGATAAAGAAGAGGAAACAGCAGGCGATGACGATAAGACCAAGCAAGAGCACAACACGC
>JAKZUU010000046.1:0-47054 GCA_047516405.1 Candidatus Nitrosopumilus sp.
ATCATTCAACTGTTTTTAAAAATAACCTGGCCGATATTTTTTTATTTTATGCGCATAAATTAATCTTCATGAATAGAGAATTGTGTGTAAAACTTTAGATCTGATTATCAAGCACTTAAAAAAATCAGCTCAAAAATTAGAACTCTTGTTGAGATGCTGTTAGTTAATTATGTATTCTCTAACTGTACATTTGATCTTTTTAAAAAAGATCTATTATTTTAAAAAAACAAAACAAAGAGAAACAAGAAATACCTTATACGTTTAAATAATTAGATTGATGCTTTCAAAAATGTGTTGGGTCAGCCGTTTTACAATTTTGAATGCTAATTCTTTAGAAGATTTACTCTGCAAGTATGTTAATCATTAAAATAAAATTTTTGGTGTATTGATTTTTTAGACCTACATTAGGATGATTGCCATGCTTGATTGAACTTTTTGATGGCTTCTTGATATGCTTTAATTGAATCGTCCCCTGAAGTTGATAGAAACCTTTCCCACTGCTTGTTGAATTTTTTCATTGTCTCAAGATTAGTTTCTTTAAAAATATTCTCAATCATCACTGTTTGCTGTTTAATGTATTCTGGACCAATCTCCTCCCAAGTATCTTCCCATCTTGAACTAACTTTTTTTAATAGTTCGGCATCTGTTTCAAGTGCTTTTTGGCAAGCATCGTGATAAGTTATCAGAGTTTCATTTGTGGATTTTTGCCATTGTGCCAAAGATACTTTCCAGCCATCTAATGCAGAATTGTATTGCTTCCACACTTTTTCAAACTCTGTTTTTTTTGATGATGGCTTGGTCTGCTTTTTTGGTTTAGAAGTTTGCTTTTTAATCAATTTCTTTTTATCTATAGTTTTTTTCTTTCCTGCCACATATTTATTTAAAAATGCTAGATGTTAAATCTTTCAATAATTTTTCGTGTGCGCGGCAATCAACCTTCTTATTTTCCATCTGCCTTGATTACTTCCAAACAGCATTGTTTACATTCTCAAAATTTTACCGTTGATCCAATTTGTAGTGTTTTGAGAATAATTCTGTTTTCTGAGCATCATCTAAACAAATATACCAAAACAGTCTTGTCAGGAATATACAAGCGTCTATTCTAAATCGGGTGCGTTCATCTTTTGATTGATCATCAAGTAGATGCTTTCATCTGCGTCTAGTTAATGCTCACTCAGACAATCTTTAATTTTTATCAAGGCACATATTTTTTGTATCTGTTCACGTTGTTTGAGAAAATTTTCTGATTTAGGCACGAATTTAGCATGCTTTGAAAATATTTCTTATTTTTCTAGGCACGACGTGAACACGTACTATTTTTTTTAAAGTACGTGAACGCAATATTTTCAAAAATGCAAATAGTCTGTATATCCAATAATATCTTATCTGTGAACCGGCAGCATATCTGAATTATGCCTGCATCTCAAATTTACGTTTGATATTTACAAAAATTCTGACGCTTTGGAAAAACTCACACGATGTTTTGCATCTTTATTTTTAAATAATTCATAGTGATCTTTGCATAACTTCCTTGTTTCTCTAAAACTAATGCTGACTATCTCTGTTGCTTTCTGCTTACATTCTGAAATACTGCATTGCAATAATACAAATAATTTTAATTTGTTAATAAAACTTTAAAATTTTGCAGTTGTTTATGCTAGCTTTTTATGGTTACAAACTATTAAAAAAACTATGAACTATGATGAAAAAGGTAAGCAATTTTTAGAGTTAATTGATGAGCAAAACAATCTTCAATGTAGTATCATTGCAAAATTATCTTCCTTGATTAGTTTGGAATGGAATTCTGAGGAATTGCAAAATCAGATTCAAACACTAGTAAAACAACACTCAAAAATTACTAGAGATCTAAATAACATTGATAACAATTAGTCTTGTTATAGCGCTGAATCTACCATCAGTGCAATGAATAGTACTGCCAAATATGGGCTAGAAAATTTAAACAGTGTCCATGCAGCCCTCTCCATTGGTTTCACTATTACCCATATTGATAGTGCCACCATTAACGCTCCTGATGCAATTGCCGTCCACAAATATGTCTCTCCTACAATTGCTTGACCGTCTTGCATTGTTATAAAGAACGGAACAACTGAAAATAATACCATTACCACAGTTGACCCTGCAATAACTCTTGCTGACGTCTTTTCGGATTGTACTGCAGTTAGCATTGGAATATTTACTTTGTTGTAGTCGTCTTTGAAATGTAATGTCAGGGCCCAAATATGCATTGGAATCCAAATAAACACCAATCCTGCCATTGCAAGACCCATCGTCCATAAATCTGACATACTAACTGCTACCCATCCGATCATCGGAGGCGAACCCCCACACAACCCTCCTAAAATTATATTGGTTCTGGAATTTCTTTTTAACATATATGAGTAGACGACAATATTGTTTACTAGTCCAAATGCAATAAATCCGGTTGCCCATGCGCCTTGCTCTAATGTTGTAGTAAAAGATATGCCAAATGCTAAAACTAGTGATATTCCAGCTAGTACTAGTCCAAAATTCCTTGCTTTAACTGCCGGATAAATTCTCTTGGATGGAAGCGGCCTACCTTTTGTTCTCTCCATTATTGCATCAATGTCTCTATCATGATAATTTGTCAAAGTGTTTGCAGCTGCCGAACCTGCCGCAACTGAAAATAGCATCAAAGCCCACGTCCCAATGGAGATCTCAATGTTATAGATATTTGAAGCAGTCAATGCAGCGCCAAATGCAGTAAAAACCAACAGATACCAAATTTTTGGTTTTGTTAATTCATAGTATACTGCAATTCTGGATTCTGATTTCTGTTTTTGCAATACTACTCACTATCCTTAGTTCTCATATATGGTATTGCTTTAGTTCGCGATTTCATCTCAATGAACGACTCTGAGGATTGTATCCCTTCAATTCTACCAATTCGTTCAGATACTATCTGGTGCATTTGATCTAAGGATTTTGAATACATAGTTACTAGTATGTCAAATCTACCTGTAACTTCTGCAACTTCTTGGACTCCGTTGATCTTGAATAGCTCTTCTATGATATGATCACGTTTTTTACTATCCATGTTAATCCCGGTTAACGCCTTGACATTATATCCTAGAGCTTGCTGATTCACTACAATTGTAAAATGTTCAATTAGCTTTCTTTTAACCAGTCTTTTAATCCTGGAGTATACTACTGACGAGTTGACATTGATCTTTTGTGATAGGCGTGGAACTGATATAGACGCATCACGTGTCAACTCTGATAAAATTTGTAAATCTAGATCATCCACTTTTGTCGTTTAAAACACCTAAGTCGATCTATATTTTTGGATCTTATAAAGTTATTATTGTAAAAATTTCACAAAAAATCTAAATCTTACCCTTTTTGTATAGCATCTCTGCTAGTAATACTGCCCCTTTGGCTGAACCCATCTTTTTATTGTGTGAAAACAATACGTATTTGAGGCCATTATCAAAGAGTTCTTCTGTCTCTACTCTCCCAATCGTTGTAGTCATGCCTCCTCCAACGGCTCTCTCCATTCTTGGCTGGGGTCTTGTGGGGTCTTCATGGAACGCATAGTATTTTTCAGGGGCCGATGGCAGTCCCACCACTGATATATCCTTATTGCATTGGTCATAGGTATCCTTTGCTTTTTGCGGATCTATCTCTTTTGTAGTCTCGACAAAAACTGATTCTATATGTCCGTCTATTACCGGAACTCTGTTGCATTGGCAGCTGATTTTAATATCTGCATCTTGTATCTTCCCATCTTTTAGTTTTCCCAAAATCTTCCTTGTTTCCAGTTTTACCTTGCCTTCTTCCTTGGCAATCCATGGAATGATGTTATCTGTAATTCTCATCGCAGACACTCCTGATTTTCCGCCTCCTGATATTGCCTGCATTGAAGTCATTATGACTTTTTTTGCTCCATACTTCTCTAGTAACGGTTTTAATGTAATTGCCAGTCCTGTTGTAGTGCAATTTGGCAAAGGTGCTACCCATCCCTTCCAGCCTCTATTCTTCTTTTGAATCTCAAGCAGCTCTATCTGTTCGTCATTAATTCCTGGAATCAATATTGGTACGTCGTCCTCGTATCTATAAGCTGAACTAGTTGATATTACCGGCAGTTCTGCTGCCATCTTTGTTTCAATATCCCTCGCAGCTACCGATTCGACTGCTGAAAATATCAGATCCAATTGGGATGTATCCAACTCATCAATCGATCTTACAGTCATTTCTTTGATGTACTCTGGAATTTCACCATCTACATCCCACTCTATTATTCCACTTGCATTTTTTATAGCATCAATGTATCTCTTACCTGACGAACGCTGAGATGCCGCAATTTGAGTTATCTCAAACCATGGATGATTATCCAACGACTGGACGAATTCTTGGCCAACAGATCCTGTAACGCCAATTATTGCAACCTTTTTCTTCATACATCAACTGCAGTTTTTCTTAATTAATAATCGTTTTCTGAACTCATCACAACATACTAAATCAGCTAATTTTATTTAGAACTGTGAAAATACGAACAAAATCATCTATTTTTAGACATATTCCGGTGATACACGGTGCACGAGATCCCTTTAGGAACACTGATCACAGAATTCTTGATTTTAGCTCAAACATTAACCCTGCAGGTGCCCCATTATCAGTAAAGAGAGCTTTGAAAAAAAATATCGATGCAATTCAAACGTATCCAGATTTCAGCTCGTCTGCCGTAATTTCAAATCTTGCAAAATACACTCAATTAAAAAGCGAAAATTTGCTAGTTGGGAATGGCGCAGTTGAAATTATCTATAATTTTTGTTTTGCATTTTTATCCAAAAAAACTAAAATTTTGCTTCCTATTCCTGTTTTTCAAGAGTATGAAGCTGCAGCAAAGCTAAATGATTGCGAAATTTCATATTTTAAAACCATGAATTTATCTGAAAATCTCGATTCTTTTATTACACAAATCCCAAAACATGGATGTGTATTTCTCTGTAATCCTAATAATCCTACAGGAGAACTCTTGTTAAAAGATCAAATACTTTCAATAATAAAAACCGCAAAAAAACTTTCTTCATATGTGTTTGTCGATGAATGTTTTATTGAATTGGTTTCAAAATCTAACGAATCTGTAATATTGCATGTAAATAAATATGACAATCTCTTAGTTTTACGTTCACTAACAAAGTCTTTTGCGTTACCTGGAATAAGAATTGGATATGCTGCTGCCTCAAAACCTATTGTTGAAGTTTTACAAAAAATAAAAATTCCCTGGAGTGTGAACTCTCTAGCTCAAAATGCGGCAAGCATTGCTCTTGAAAATACATCCCATCTTGCTAAATCAAATTTGATAATTAAAAAAGAGTCAGATTATTTAAAATCTCAACTCTGTAGACTAGACGGCATTGATTGTCATGATTCATCCACTAACTTTATTCTAATAAAAACAAAACATAATTCAACAAAATTACAGCAAAGATTACTTGAAGAAAATATCTTGATTCGAGACTGTAAAAACTTTAGAGGTCTTGGCAACCACTACATTCGCATTGCAGTTAAATCCCACAAGGATAACCTAAAACTTGTACAGGCATTAGTGAAGATCATATGAAATCGTTAATGATCCAGGGGACATCATCAGGGGCCGGTAAAACAACTATAGTGGCAGCACTGTGCAGAATTTTTTCTGATATGGGTTATCGTGTCGCGCCGTTTAAATCTCAAAATATGTCAAATTTTGCGTATATCACGCCTGAATTTGAGATCTCTTGTGCTCAAGCTGTCCAAGCTATTGGTGCACGGTGCGATATCATCCCTGACTTGAATCCAATATTGCTCAAGCCAATAGGGGATTACAATAGCATTGTATATCTTAACGGAAGACGCTACAAAAAAATGCACGCAAAAGACTATTATGAAAAATTTGTAAATTCACAGGGCATCAAAATTGCATCAAATTCCTTAAAAAACCTGCAAAAAATTTTTGACCTTGTCATCTTGGAAGGTGCAGGTTCACCAGCTGAGATTAATTTGCAAAAATTTGACATTGCAAACATGCGAATTGCTGAAAAAGCAGACGCGTCTGTGTTGTTGGTCTCCGATATTGACAAAGGGGGTTCTTTTGCAAGTCTTGTCGGAACTATGGCGTTAATTCAGAGCAAACATCAAAAACTTGTAAAAGGCTTTCTCTTCAACAAATTTCGAGGAGATATCAATGTGCTAAAACCAGGATTTCAAAAACTCAAAAATATTACACAGATACCCGTTATGGGTACCATTCCATTTATGAATTTGAACCTGCCTGAAGAGGATTCCCTTAACGTTGTTACACCAAAAAAGATAGTTTGGACTAGAAATAACATCTTAAAAATTAATAAAGAGCTAGACCGATTAGCAGAAACTGTCAAATTAAATGTTGACATAAAATCAATAGAGCGACTATTGCTATGATTCTAGAATCCCTACTCCTTACTGCAATCATTGCAATTCTTCTTGATTTTAAATTTGGAGATCCTAAAAACAAATATCATCTGACAGCATGGATTGGAATATTAATTGCAAAACTAACACCTATTGCAAAAAATCAACAGCATTCTACTATGGAGAAAGTTGGAGGAGTCTTTGTTGTTGTAACTACTCTATGTATAGTGATATCTTTACTTTTAATGCTTAATTTTGGCATATCTCAGATCACTATCAACTATACACTCTCACTAGTCATCTCAATAATTGTTGGCAGCCTGCTCTTAAAAACCACCATTGCTATCCGTGGAATGGAAAGACATGCAAAAGCAATACTTGAATCCCTTGATGGGGGATCCCTTGACATGGCAAGAACTAGGTTATCTATGATTGTAAAGCGAAATACCAAGGATTTAGACAGAAATCACATCATTTCAGGCGTATTGGAGAGTATCAGTGAGAGTACAGTTGACGGAATTACAGGGCCGTTATTTTATTATGCCCTTTTTGGACTGCCAGGCGCATTTGCTTATCGTATAATTAATACTGCTGACTCGATGATTGGGTATAAGACTGATATCTTCAAAAATATTGGGTGGTTTGCAGCAACTTGTGACAGCATTTTAAATTACATCCCTTCAAGACTTACAGGGCTAGTAATGATAATCGCCGCTGCTATCTTACAAAATAATTGGAGGGAATCGTATAAAATTATGGTGAGGGATGCCAAGAAAACTCAGAGTCTGAATGCCGGTTATCCAATGGCTGCCCTTGCAGGAGCACTTGAAACAAAATTTGAAAAAATAGATCATTACAAACTAGGCGACGACAAAGTGATATTGACAAAACAACATGTGTATTCTGCAATTACTATTATGAAGCTCACCACAATACTCTTCTTTTTGATGGTAGTCACTCCATTAATCCTAATCTCATCATTTGTTGGACGGTGGTTCTTTGCTTAAAGAGATCGGTTCTGTCTTTTCTTTTTTGACCATATTTCCATTACCTGGTGCAACACTGGAGAATATTGCAAAATACATGTTTGTCTTCCCTGTTGTTGGAATTGCGATCGGCTTGTTAGTGGGCTCATTTGGTTTTGGACTGTCTCTCTTTTTAGATCCGCTGCTTGTTGGCCTGTTAGTTACATCGTCAATTGTAATTGTTACCGGAATACATCACGCAGACGGTCTAGCTGATTTTGCAGACGGTCTCATGGTACGGGGAAGCAAAGTCAAAAAAATAAAAGCTATGAAAGATCTTTCTACTGGCTCTGCAGGCATTGTCGCAATTGCACTATATCTTATCGGTTTGGTAATTGCCCTCTCTCTTACTAGTGGATTTGATTTATTTCGAGCAATTCTGATTAGTGAAATCCTAGCAAAATTCTCAATGGTGTTAATGGCAAGTTTGGGAAAATCAGCAGCACCAGGCTCTAACTTGCCTTTTGTAATATTGATGAAAGACAAGAAAAAGTTTTTGGCATCATTTGCTATTACAATCATTTCTGTAGCTGTAATAGGTGAAATGCCTGGCCTGTTAATGCTAGGCGTGACTGTAACTCTTACCTTGTTCCTTTTAGCTATATCTACGCGTAGTTTTGGTGGAATAACCGGCGATGTTCTGGGGGCCACCAATGAATTCACACGATTGGCTTCTTTGATGGTGTTTGTTTCAATATGATAGGTCTTATCATGGCAGGCGGTAAAGGTAGCCGCATGAATTCAAATAGTGAAAAATTATTACTCCGATATAAAAAACCGGTAATTTTCCATGTAGTTGATTCTTTGAGAAATTCAAACTGTTTTTTAAAAATATTGGCGATTACCAGCCCTAACTCTCCTAAAACAAAAAAATTACTAGAGGAAAACAACATTGAAACTTTTGATACGCCTGGACTCGGTTATATTTCTGATCTGAATTCAATTCTCAGAACCATCTGTGATCACGTTCTAGTTGTTTCAGGCGACTTGCCATTGTTAGATAAAGAAGTTATTCAAATGATAGCAGAACAATATGATCCACAAAAAATTTGGACCAGCATTCTTGTTACTAACAAATTTTTAACTACGCTAGGACTTGAATCCGGCTACTCTATCGATTTTGCCGGAGAAAAATGTCACTACACCGGAATCTCTCTGGTCAACTCAAAAAAAATTACCGGTTTAGAAAACTTGGCTGAAAATTATATCATACTTGATGATAAACGAGTTGCATTCAATCTGAATTCAAAACAAGATTACGACTTACTCTGCAGCTCTTAAGATCTCGCCATTTATCACGGCCTTTGAACCTGTTGGTTCTGAGATTGCATTTCCGCAAGAGTTGCATGCAACATGAGTTGTCGCATGGGAATAAATTATCTGCTGTTCGCCACATTCATTGCAGTTGACTTTTTGAAATTTGCTTGACGGTTTTGGAATTTCAATGTGATCTTTCTTCATGCGGCCACCAGCTCAAATTTCTTAATTCTAATACCCGGTTTATTGTATTTCTTTTTACATACAGTGCATGTCATAATGGGGGTAACTTTCTTTGTAACCTTGGCCGGTTTTGCCAATTTTGGGAATTTTTGTCCACCGTATCCCTTTTTACGTTCTGCATGTCGGCGTTCCCCACGTGCAGAGCCGCGTCTTTTTCCAGCCTTGTAAATGGAGACCTTTTGTTCTGTATGTGTCTTACATTTTGCACAGTACTTTCTGATTACCTTTGGAATGTTCATATCAACAAAACTCCTCAACCCGTAATTTAAGCATTGAATCTATAATAGGCACAAATTCTAATAAAATGCGTGACTTTGAGTCTTGCAGATTCGATTTTGACCTTAAATGCCGTATCTACAGGCGACAAAAAAGCCGACCTAGTCTTAAAAAATTGCAATTTATTGTCTGTATATACCAAAGAGATCATCCCAAAGACTCAGATTGCCGTTGCAGGCCAGAGAATTGCGTATGTCGGTCTTGATGCTGCACACACGCTTGGCCCAAAAACTACAGTACTTGACGTAAATGGCAGATATGTCGGTCCAGGATTTGCAGATCCGCATTTGCATATTGATCAATTTGTGATGCCGTCAGAATTTGCAAAAAAGGCTCTTCTTTGCGGCGTTACCTCACTTTTTTCAGATCCTATTGATATTGTCAGTGTTGGCGGGTATAAGGGATTTCAAGCATTTCTTGACTTTGGAGAATCACTGCCTATTCGAATCTTTCAACTAGTTCCGGGGGGCCTTCCGGTTGATCCAAAATTTAGTACAGGTAAATCGTTAACACTGTTACAAGAGAAATCAGCAGTTAAACATCCCCATGTTCTTGGTCTTGGCGAGGTTTTTTCATGGACCAAAGTCACTAGCCGTGAATCTAAAACCATGAACTCCATTTCTGCAATGTTAGAATCTGATTGCATAATCAATGGTCACACTGCAGGCGCAAGCGGAAAAAAACTTAATGCGTATGTATCATCTGGAATTCTGTCTTGCCACGAACCGATTAATTTTGATCAAGTTCTAGAGAGATTACGGCTTGGAATGTGGATAATGATCAGGGAGGGTTCTATTAGACGTGATTTAAAGAATATAATCCCACACGTTTTGACGCATGGAACATACATTGATCGTTTGATGTTCTGTTCTGACGGCCTTGATCCACTTGACATTATTAAATTTGGTCACATTGATCACTGTATACGTGAATCCATCAAACTTGGTCTAGCACCAATAGATGCTGTTACAATGGCATCAAAAAATAATTTTGATTACTATAATATGGGCAGAGATCTTGGCGGCATAGCTCCTGGAAAATTAGCAGACATTCTGATTTTTGATGATTTAAAATCATTTAAACCAAACAAAGTCTTCGTTGGAGGAAAACTCATAGTTGACAATGGACAGATTGTAATTCGAATCAAGAAAAAAACAGTTCCATCTTGGCTCAAAAAAACTATAAAACTAAAAAATTTCTCCAAAAATAGCTTTCTTGTACGGTCAAAGAAGAAAGAGATTCTTGCAAATACCATCTTTATGCAGACTGAAATTATCACAAAGATAGGATCTGTCCCACTTTATCCAAAAGACGGACATGTATGTGCTTCATCTGATTCTGATATCTGGAAGGTTGCAGCTTTTGACAGAACTCATGGAACTAATCGGCATTCTATTGGATTTCTTGAAAATTTTGGTGCAGATATTGGGGCATTTGCCTCAACTTGGAGCTTCCATGAGAATGACTTGATAGTCATCGGCTCAAACGACTCTGATATGGCCATTGCCTCAAACCATCTCATCAAGAATCACGGCGGACTTGTTGTAGTTAAAGACAGAAAAATTCTTGCATCCCTGCCTTTACAATTTGCTGGAATTCTCTCAACTGATTCATTTGAAAAAGTTGCATCTAATTTTGAAAAAATTAATAACACCATTATAGATTCCGGCTGTAATTTTTCCAAGCCCCATCTCATTCCGTTATTTTTACCTTTTCTAGCTTTACCCTCTGTCCGAATTTTATCAGGCGGAATTGTTGATGTGAAAAAACAGCGTTATATACTGCCATTTAATTAAGTAATGTTAAAAAGGGGGATCTAGTCGATTGAATCTGATCTAAATGGCATCAATTCAACAAGGACCAAACGGGCCTGTTTTAGTTCTCAAAGAGAGTGCATTACAGCAAAAAGGTAAAGACGCCCAACAAAACAATATCGCAGCAGCAAAACTAGTTGCACAACTAGTTAGAAGCAGTCTTGGCCCCAGAGGTTTAGATAAAATGTTAGTTGATTCCTTAGGCGATGTAACTATTACAAACGATGGCGCCACAATTCTCAAAGAGATTGACGTTCAACATCCAGCAGCTAAAATGATAGTTGAAATTTCTAAAACTGTGGACAACGAGGTTGGCGACGGCACTACCTCTTCTGTTATTTTTGGAGGCGCGCTATTAGCTAAAGCAGAAGATCTTCTCAACAAAGATGTTCACTCTTCAACCATAATTGACGGCTATCAGGCAGCTGCAGATAAAACTCTTGAAATTTACTCAGAATTAGCAAAAAAAATACAGCCAGACGATCGCGAATCACTGCTAAAAATTGCCACAACAAGCATGCAATCAAAACTGATTTCAGAAGATAGCGATTCGCTATCAAAAATCGTAGTTGATGCAGTATTAGGCATTGCAATCAAAAATGGCGATAGCTATCTCGTTGATCTAGAAAATATCAAGGTGGAAAAGAAATCAGGCGGCTCAATTCAGGACACTCAAATTATCCAAGGAATTGTTTTGGATAAAGAGATTGTTCATAGTGGTATGCCTACCAAAGTAGAGAATGCAAGGATTGCACTGATTAATTCTGCATTAGAGATTGAAAAAACCGAATTAAGTGCTGAGATTAGAATTTCTGACCCAACACAGATGCAGATGTTCCTAGAGGAAGAAAATAGAATGTTGAGATTAATGGTTGACAAATTACATGATGTGGGTGCCAATGTGCTTATCTGTCAAAAAGGAATTGATGATATCTCTCAGCACTATCTTGCAAAATACGGTATTATGGCAGTACGCCGTGTCAAAGAAAGCGACATGATCAAACTTTCAAAAGCTACCGGTGGACGAGTAGTGAGCAATCTTGATGATCTTACTGGCGATGATCTTGGATCTGCTGATTTAGCACATCAAAAGAAGATTGAGTCTGATAAATGGGTCTTTATTGAAGGCTGTAAGCATTCACAATCAGTCACACTACTAATTCGTGGTGGTACTCAGAGGTTGATTGATGAAGTTGATCGCTCTATTCATGATTCTTTAATGGTAGTAAAAGATGTCATCGAGACGCCTGCAATTGTTGCAGGCGGAGGTGCCCCGGAAGCACATGTTGCCTCTTTACTTAAAAATTGGGCTGATAGTTTTGATGGTCGAGAGCAACTAGCAATTAAAAAATATGCCGAAGCATTAGAAACTATTCCACTTACTATTGCTGAAAATGCAGGAATGGATCCCATTGATACAATGGCTAATTTACGTGCAAAACAAAATGACAGTCAAAAATGGACTGGCATTGATGCAAGAAATATGAAGATCGCAGACATGATGGAATTGGGTGTTGTAGAACCAGTCATAGTCAAAGAACAGATAATCAAATCTGCAACTGAAGCAGCATGCATGATATTGCGAATCGATGATGTAATTGCCATATCTGGCGCTCCAGGCGGTGGCGGCATGCCTGGAATGGGCTAAATCACAAATCGCAATCACAGCATTATTTACTAAAAGCTTAACTGTTCTACTTTTTCTGAACTATTATTGTTGTACAAACTTGGTGTAGATTTAGGCGGTACAAAGATTGAAGCCGTCTTACTGGACGAAAGCTTTTCTGTCTTAAAGAGACAGAGAGTTCCAACCCCTAAAAACAGTTACCAACAAATCCTTGATTCCATATCCTCATTGGTATCTAACGTATCTGAAAATATCTCTGAATTCTCGTTAGGCATCTGTACACCTGGCGCAATTTCCAAACAAACCGGATTGATCAAAAACAGCAATACCCAATACTTGATTGGACGATCATTAAAAGAAGACTTGGAAAATAAGCTCGAGAAAAAAATATCTATGGAAAATGACGCTAACTGCTTTGCAATGGCAGAATCCGTATTGGGTGCAGGCATAGGATTTGATCTGGTCTTTGGCATTATTTTAGGAACCGGTGTAGGCGGTGGCATTGTAATTGATAAAAAACTATATTCTGGCAGAACTAACATTGCAGGTGAGTGGGGCCATCATATATTGCACCGTAATGGCAATTCTTGCTACTGTGGGAAAACCGGATGTGCAGAGACCTATCTTAGCGGTCCTTCTCTTGTACGTAGATGGACTACACTTACAGGAAATGTTCAAACTCTACCTGAAATTCTATCTTGTATTGACCATAATAAAATGGGAAAAGAATGGAAAGATGAATTTTTAGAAAATTTTGGGTATGGCATTGCAAACGTAATTGATATTTTAGATCCTGACATAATTGTTTTAGGCGGCGGTCTATCAAACATTGATTTTTTGTATACCGAGGGAAAAGAATCAGTTTACAACAAAGTATTTTCAGACTCAGTTAATACTCCTATACTCCGAAACAAGTTAGGTGACTCTGCAGGCGTTTTCGGTGCATGCATGCTTTAAAAGAGTAAAACAGATCATGCTCGCAGATTTAATATCCATTCATGCATGGTCTCAGAGAAAAATCATTCTCATGATATATTGAATTTTGCTTAAATCATAAAATTTTTCAAGCGTGTGCAATCCCCAAACTTATCTGTCAATTGGTTGTCAAAAAATATAAATTCTCAAGAGTTAAGATTCAACCAACAACGGAAATGGTCCTTTATCTAGTCGCATATCCTGATGACGGCCGCATAGTGGCTCTCCAACCTTTCGATCTATTCTAGATATCAGATCTGATTGTGACTGACTGCAAGCAACACCTTCTTTTGCAATAATGCGATGATCAGGATGTATCAGACGTCATCTGAGACTGTTTTTTACGCACGAATCTTGTAGATTTCATAGTCAGCACAATTAACAATATTGCCACTGCAATCAATACTATGGTTCCTGATGGAGCCAAGTCAAAGTAGTATGAGAAGAATATTCCTATGACTACTGAGAGCACTGAGAACAGTATTGCTATTCCCACCGTCTTTTTGAATCCCTTTCCAAGCATTATCGCAGAGATGTTTGGTATTACAATCAACGCTGATATGAGCAGTATCCCAACAAGTCTCATCGATGTCACCACGGTGATTGCTGCTAACACTACAAATACATAATTCAGCAAGGTTACATTGAGCCCGGAGATCTTTGCCTGCTCCTCATTGAATGTAAGGTGCAAAAATTGTTTGTGCAGCACCAGTAACGTTCCAATTATCCCTGCACTGACAGCTACGATCAGTACCATATCCTCATCACTTATCAGAAGAATATTGCCAAAAAGAAAACTAAACAAATCTACTGAAAATCCTCCGGATGCACTAACGAGCAAAACCCCCACTGCAAGGCCTGAGACGAGGACTATTGCAACTGCTGCATCGCCTGATATCTTTGTATTATTTCGCAATTTTTGCAGTCCTAATCCTCCAAGTATAGCTGCTACAAATGCAGTCCACAATGGAAACACGCCCATAATCAATCCAATTGATATTCCGCCAAACGCTACATGGGCAATCCCGTCACCAAACAATGCGTAGCGTCTTAGGACAAGAAAGGTTCCCATAAACGAACACACTATAGCCACTGCAATTCCAGCTAAAAGTGCTTTTTGCATGAAACCATGTACTAAAACTTCAATTACCATGCCTGCACCTAGTGATCATGCATGTGCATCTGCATTGTAGCCTCTGTGTATGTTTTTAGGATCTTCTCGTCTGCAAAGAAGTGATCCTTATCTCCATGGAAGAAGAGATTCCTGTTCATACAGGCAACTTTGTTTGCATACTTTTCTATTGCGTCAAGATCGTGAGAAGACCAAATCATGGTAATTTTGTTGTCTTCGTTAATTTTTTTGATAACATTATAAAACCTCGTCTGCGATTCCACATCCACGCTTGTGACAGGCTCATCTAAAATCAGTAACAGCGGATCCTTTACTAGTGACTTTGCAATAAACACTCGTTGTTGCTCCCCGCTTGACAGCTCTCCTATTCTGCGGTCTTTGAGGCGTTCAAGTCCGGTTATCTTGAGTGCCTCGACAATTCTGTCTTCTTTCTTGTCAATTTTTCCATATACACGATTCCAGTGATAACCGCGTTCCTTGATCAATTTTTCCCACTTGGCAGTCTTCTTCTCAGAGATAATTCCCATTGACACTACATCATAAACGGTTGTTGGAAAGTTCTGCTCAAATTGAATCTTTTGCGGCACATATCCCACCAGTGGAATTAACGGTCCATATTTGTCAGGACCATAATCAAAAAGCTTTATTGTTCCATCATATGGCTGAAGTCCAAGTATTGCGCGGAACAGCGTTGACTTACCAGCTCCATTAGGTCCTACAATTCCCAATAGATCGCCCTCTGCAACATTAACGCTGATGTCATCCACTGCCACATGAGCACCATATCTGATCGTGACGTTTTCAGTCTGAAGAATCCAAGTCATGAGCACTCCAAAGCTTTCTCTAACGCTTTTATGTTTTGCTCCATCTTCTCCAAATACGTCATATTCTCAGACACTTCCTGAGGTGTTAGCGCTTCAATCGTACTGAGAATCATCACCTGTGCTCCTGCCTCATCTGCAATGACTTCTGCAAGTCGTGGGTCTATGAGATCCTCTGCAAAAACCACTTTGATGTTATTTTCTTTTACAAAGTTTACAAACTCTATGATCTCCATTGCAGTAGCCTCAGCATCCGGAGATAGTCCACCTAGTGCAAACATCTTCAGACTGTACTGTTGGGCAAAGTAAGCAAATGCATTATGGAATGGAACAAATGTGTCTAGTTGACAGTCAGACAGTCTGACTCTTACCGACTTGTCAAACTCGTCTAATTTTGCATTATATGTGGCAGCATTACGTTGATAGTCTTCTTCATTCTCAGGATCCGCTAGTATTAGACCGTCTCTTATGTTGTTGACCTGTTGTTTTACAATCACCGGATCAAGCCATATGTGAGGATCATAGCCGTGTTTGCCTTCTTCCTTCTTTGATATTATCTCTCCTATCTCTTTGAGTCCTGCCTTTACATCCATGTCGTTGTTCTCCATCGTGCGTAAAATCTCTTTGATCTCCTCTTGCATCTCACCATCATGGCCGTGGGCGTCACTTTTCTGTTCATCCAGCACATCTTCAATAAACTCAACTGTCTCTGTTGAAGATATATCCATACGCTCAAATTCCTCAATTATATTCATTATCTCATCTTCAAACTCCTCTCCATTCTCGTTGAACTCTAAGAGATCTATATTCTCAGATGCTTTGATAAAGACTATGTGTTCAAATTCATTTGAATCAATTATGTTCCTCATATACGGTTCAATGCCTAGACTGTTATATACAAAGACATCTCCATCCTGCAGCAAACGAATCTTACCGGGCTGCGGTTCCCAATCATGTGCAGGCACACCTGTTGGAATAAACTGTTCCACTATAGCTTTATCTCCTGCTACATTCTTTGCAAACTCATAGTACGGAAAAAATGCTGCAAAGACCTTGATCTTCTCAGTTGAGACATCCACTTGTGGTAAATCTTGATCCTCTACACTTAGCCCTACAACAACAATGGATACAATAACTGCGACAATTATAACTGCTGCAACTCCGCCAATTATCCTATTATCTATCACTATGGGTGCAACATTAATAATCCTATTTAAACTACATCTAATTCGATCTGCTTTCTAGTTGCCTATTCTGACATTGCTTTACTATCTCAGGCGTATCTTATTGCGGTTCAATTGTAGCTGGCGGCTTACTTGAAATGGCATAGGTAACCCATGTAACATCTTCAATCTCGTTTGTTATTCTGTTGCTAATCTTTTCTAACACACTGTCTGGCAGTCTGGTCCAATCTGCAGTCATTGCATCAATTGAATCTACAACTCTGACCATTACTATATTTCCATATCTGCGTTCGTCTCCCACTACTCCCACTGCTCTGTCATCTCCCACTGTAGCATACGCTTGCCACACTTTTTCATACAGTCCTGCCTTGATCAATTCCTCCTCAACAATCTTACTTGCTATCTTTGATATCCCTAATTTTGTTGGTGTAATTTCACCAATTATCCTAACTGCTAAACCTGGGCCTGGGAATGGATGTCTCATAAACAATCTCTCTGGGACTTTGAGAATTTTTGCAATCTTTCTTACTTCATCTTTGTATAACTCTCTTAGCGGTTCTAAAATTTCTAAATTCAGCCAATCAGGCAATCCCCCTACATTGTGGTGTGATTTTATTACCGCTGCAGGTCCTTTTGATACTCCACTTTCAATAACATCCGGGTATAGTGTACCTTGGGCTAACCATCTGAGGGGGCCATTTTTTTCAGCAAATTCGGTAAAAACCCGAACAAATTCTTCTCCTATCACCTTTCTCTTTCTTTCAGGTTCTGTGACCCCTTTGAGTTTTCCAAGAAACGCATCTGCTGCATTAATTGCTGAAAAATCTACCTTGAAATTATCTTTAAACATCTCTTGAATCTCTTTTTCTTCATTTAATCGTAATAGACCATTATCTACAAAAACACATTTTAGCCTATCTCCAATTGCTTTATGAATAAGCAACGCAACTACTGTAGAGTCAATGCCCCCACTCACACCACATAACACATTTCCTTTTATCTCTGAGATTTTTTTCACTGTAGTATCTATAAAATTCTCCATGGTCCAGTCCTGTTTTGCCCTGCAAACCTTCAAAACAAAATTCTTAAGAATTTCTGTGCCGTGCTGCGTATGTATTACTTCGGGGTGAAATTGAATCCCATACATTGCTCTCTCTTTTGAGGCAATCGCCGCCGCTTTTGCACTTGCCGTGTGTCCTATAACCTGAAATCCAAGAGGAACTTGTTCTGCCTCATCACCATGACTCATCCATGCCCTGATTGACTCTCCAATTCCGTTTAAAAGATCATAATCGTTATCAATAACTAGTAGAGATGAACCGTATTCTTTATTCACTTTTTTTACTTTACCCCCGTATTTATCTACAATTAACTGATGACCGTAACAAATTCCTAGCAATGGCAAGCCTATCTCAAAAATTTTGCTGTCTGGGATAGGAGCATTCGGATTATAAACGCTTGATGGGCCCCCCGAAAAAATTATTCCCATTGGGTTGAGCTTTTTTAATTCATCAAAACCAATATCAAAAGGCACCAGTTCTGCATACACAGAAAATTCCCTAATTCTTCTGCAGATCAGGTGGCTGTACTGCGACCCAAAATCTAAAACCACAATCTTATCCATGATTTTATCCCTTGTTAGCGTTTTCAAGCATGCGTGTTAATGACCATTCTGCGGTTTTTATTAATTCAGATATCCGCTCTTTCTGTCTATAGTTTTTAATTATGATCTCTTTTATGTTTGGCCCCTCTTTGTTTATAACATAATCAATTACTGACTCTTTTTGGATCTTTTGATTCTCTACCTCTACTGCATCTCTTTTTTTCATATCCCCGACTATCCTATCTAAAAAAAATGTTCTCAAAGGCGGTGTATCTACATCAATGAGAATTTCATCATCTAAAACTATAGACAGCTGTTCTGCTGTAACATATGCTCTTGCAATTATTTTGCCGTCACTTGCTCTTTTAATCAGAGTTGAATTGTCTGATGGTTTTTTGGCAATCTCTGTTTTTACTACCTCTGTTTTTACTACTTCATTTTTTATTCCCAATTCTGACGCTTTTCTAAAACTTGAATCTTTTAAGAAAGAATCTAAAACTGTAATGTTCTCCTCCAACATCTTAATTCCTTCTTGATGTTTTTCAATCTGTTCAAACAGACTCTCTTTTAAAATCAGTATATCTTTAATCTGCCCTTCTGTTAATTTCATAATTTGACAAATCATAGATGGGTATTAAATGCATTCTAGCCAATTATGGCATCTGCTTCCCTATATGATATTTTTTTGAATCCTTTAATCTGCTTTGATGTGGTGAATAATTCAGATCTTGTATTTAATGCTAGCCATTCTAGCAGTGCCTTGCCCCTCTTTAATTTCATCAGTTTTATTGTTCTTTCCTCTCTTTTTGTTTCTGAAAACTTGCCGATGCGTTCTCCAAAATCCATCCCAAACAAAATGATCGTCTTTGCTTGATAGTGACTTGCAAGAAAAACTCCTCTGTCACCGTCTGTAAATCCACCAAAATTTTGAATTTCATCAAACGGCGTTGACTGTGTAGTTCCGATACAATTCTTAAATTTTTTAGCAAGTTCTAGTTTTTCTATATTGTCACCATGTGCATGTACCACAAATATGGTTTCAGTCTTTGATATTTTTTTAAACATGGCCGCATCGCCATCCAAATCTGTAATGACAACATCTGGAATTATTCCATTCTCTACAAGTGCTTTCACTGAACTATCTGCTGCAATTTTTATTGATTTTTTATAATTTCTTAATTTTGGAATGGCAGTTGACAAGGATGGTCCTGCGCCAACAACTAAAACTATCTCTTTTTTGATTAAACTCTTTAGCTGTGCATCAACATTGGATTTTTTTAAAATTGAATTTAATAAAATAGCAGATTCCTTGTCTTTTTTTTCACTATACTTGAATTCTTGCAAGATATCTGAATATTTTTTTGGCCAACTGTTCATCATATACTTCAAATTATATCAGTTTCTGATAAACGATATGGTAAAAGTTGGCAATGTAAACGTGGGTGGCACACATTCTGTACGGATTATGGGAATTTTAAACGCTAGTCCAGAATCATTTTACAAAAAATCAATAAGTGTTAGCAAAACTCGCATTAAAAATACTGCTAAACAAATTGAAGACCAAGGGGCAGATTTTATCGATATTGGAGGAATGTCTACTGCACCTTATCTGTCAACTACAGTCTCCGAAGAGATTGAATCAAAGAGAGTTCTTGGCGCAATCAAAATAATCCAAAATTTTACCAATCTTCCAATATCTGTTGATACTTGCAGGGCCAAAGTTGCAAGAGACGCCTTGGAGTACGGCGTTGACATAATCAATGATATCTCTGGCTTAAAATACGACAAAAATATGCGGCGAGTTGTTTCAGAGTTTGCCCCCTCGCTAATTTTGTGTGCGTATAGTTCAGAAACTGTTATCGGCAATCCTATAACATCTGTGAAAAAACTCTTCAGAGAGAGCCTGCAGATTGCAAAAAAATCCAGCATCTCTTCAGATAAAATTGTGCTGGATCCTGCAATTGGATTTTTTAGAAAGACTGGAAAAAATCCATTTTTTACAAAAATTAAGTCTGATTGGGTAAAGCGCGATCTCACTGTAATTAAAAATCTAAATTCTATAAAAGGCATCTACCCTGTATTGGTATCCATCTCAAACAAGTCATTTCTTGGACAGATTCTTAAAAAAGAAGATCCTTCTGAGCGCTTGTTTGGCTCAATTGCAGCAGAGGCTGCCTCTGTTATCTGTGGAGCTGACATTATTCGCACTCATAATGTTCAGGCTACAAAAGATGCTGTAACTATAGCTTCACATCTTTTTAAACAACACAAAGGCTTATAATCAATATTTAGCTTTCTTAACAAGGTTTACTTGGAATTTAAAGAAGGGCTAACTTTTGACGACGTACTGCTTGTGCCAAAGTATTCTGATATTACCAGTAGAAGCCAGACTGACCTTACAACAAAACTATCCAGAAACATCTCAATTAGCATTCCCTTTGTGAGCGCAAATATGGACACTGTAACAGAATCTACAATGGCAAGTGCAATGGCTCGTGCTGGAGGAATAGGAATTATTCACAGATTTTTGACGATTAAAGAACAAGCAGCTGAAGTTCTCAAAGTAAAACGATCAGGAAGCGTAATGATAGAAAATCCCTATTCTGTATCCCCTGACAGAACTATTCAAAGCGCTATTGACTACGCAGTCGACAAAGATGTTTCAGGTCTTCTAGTTATCGATTCTGATTCTAAACTAATAGGAATTGTAACTAACAGAGACTTGTTATTTGCTGATCCAAAAGATACGGTTTCTGATGTCATGACCCTGGATGTTGTAACTGCAAAACTTGGCGTTACCTTGGATGAATCAAAAGAGATCCTACACAAGCACAGAATTGAAAAATTACCCATAGTTGATGATTCAGGAATCATCAAGGGGCTAATCACAAGTAAGGACATTACCAACAATGCTGATTTTCCAAACGCGTCTAAAGATAAGAAAGGTAGACCGCTAGTTGGCGCAGCTGTTGGAGTCAAAGGCGACTTTTTAGAAAGAAGTGAATCTCTCTTAGAGGCAGGCACAGACGTCTTAGTAGTTGATATTGCTCATGGACATAGTGAAAATGCGTTAAGCACCGTCCGCAATATCAAAAAAGCGTTTCCAGACTGTGAATTAATTGCAGGAAATATTGCAACAGCTCAAGGCGCCAAAGATCTAATAACTGCTGGAGTTGACGCAATCAAAGTGGGTGTAGGTTCAGGCTCTATCTGCATCACTAGAGTAATTACAGGTTCTGGCGTACCGCAGCTGACTGCTGTAATGGATTGTGCGCAAATTGGCAAAGATTATGGCATTCCAATAATCTCTGATGGCGGAACACGGACTTCCGGTGACGCAACAAAAGCGTTAGCCTCTGGCGCTTCATCAGTGATGATAGGCAGCATGCTTGGAGGAACTGATGAATCTCCTGGCACAGTGTTGACTAAAAATGGAAAACGATTCAAAGTTTATCGGGGCATGGCATCATTGGCAGCATCAATAGGAAGAAAATCCAAAGAGACAGGTTCAGTATCTTTTGATGATGATCTCAATGATTATGTTGCAGAGGGCGTTGAAGCTATGGTTCCTTACAAAGGAACTATAACTGACATACTAAAACAACTTACAGGCGGATTGCGTTCTGGTCTGAGCTACTGTGGCGCTCACACAATACCCCAAATGCAAGAGAATGCAGAATTCATTAAAATGTCAAGAGCTGGGTTTGCAGAAAGCCAGCCCCATGACGTCTCCTTGATGTAGATAATTTTTTAAGCGGTATCAGACGACATTATTCCATCATGCTCTCCAAAAGAACTATCATTGGATTAATAATTGGCAGTGTGATAATTGGAATTGGTGGACTCTCTTTTGTTCAACATATTGGAGCAATTACAATTAATGAAAACAATGTACTCAGCCAGGGCGATTCTGAATTTTATATTATTCCGGCACCCGATAAAACTCCGCAGCACATGATAATAGTTGGGGATGCTTTTGATCTCAAGCTTCAAAGTCCAAACAACGGCTTCCAAATCCCAAACATAACTTCCTACAAGGGCAAGCAATCTTTTGATTGGGTACATGATGGGGACGGCGAATCCCTTATTCAAATACAAAACACTGGCAGTTCTGAATTAACAATAACTGGAGTTTTTATCAGGAGCTCAGACCCTCTCTGGTTTACGTATGATCTAATGGTGGTAATATCTGGAATAGTAATAATCGGATTTAGTATGGGATTTACTTTAAGAAAACCCAAAGGGTTTTAGTATTATTTTACACAAGGATAAGAGCCTAAAACTTTCATAAAGAGAGTCTCACATTGTATTTTTTCCAGCATCTCTATAATTTTAGAATTGTCTCTGTGTCCTTCAAAGTCTACATAGAAGTTATACTCCCACGTATTGGTTTTTGTTGGCCTTGATTCAATTTTTGTCAGGTTGACATCATTTTTGTGAAAATTTTCTATAACTCTGTGTAGCGATCCCGGCTCATGTTTTATCGAAAATATTATCGACGTCTTGTCTTTTCCTGTTTCTGGCATTTCTGTTTTTGACATAATTAAAAATCTCGTATAGTTGTTCTTGTCATTTGCAATATTCTCTGAAATAATCGGCATCTGGTATATCTGGGCCGCATTTTTACTTGCAATACTGGCGCAATTTTTCTTTTCTAGTTCTTTGACTATTTTTACGCTCCCTGCTGTATCATATGCAGGGATCTTCTTCATGTTGTGTTTTTCAATGAATTGCCTACATTGGCCCAAAGCTTGTGGATGCGAGTACACTGTATCTATGTCTGATATTTTGCCTGCCCCAATTAAACAATGTTCAATCTTATGATATATCTCACCTACTACGTAAAGTGACGTTGAATACAACAAATCGTAACTCTCTCCAACACTGCCTTCCAGAGAGTTCTCTACTGGCAATATTGCATACTGCGTTTTATCTATTGTTGCATACTTTAACACTTCTGCAAATGTTGCAAGAGGGACGGTTTTAATTTTTTCATTAAAAAAAGATCTTGCCGCCGCTTCACTGTATGCCCCCGATTCGCCTTGAAACGAAACAAAAGTCATCTTTATTCTCTCAAATTTATGAAATCACTGTTTCCAAAGTTTGCAGAAAGTTTTCTCTCATCAATCCATGAACATTCTGTACATTTTATTGCATCGCGCATAGGAATAACGGTTCCGCCACATTTTCGACATTTTGTAAATAAAACTCCCAAACTTGGTTCGCTTATTTCTGCATGAATTGTCCCATTAAGATGATTGAGAATCTTCAATGTAACTATATCGTTGACTAGTGCCACGTTTCGTATTCTTAAATTGCGTGTTGCACATATACATTCCACTTTAGATGTTGTGGGCCTTCCATTAATGTAATCAATTGAAACTGCAATCATAGATGACATTACTGCTGCAACTGTCCCAATTATGACGTCTCCCACTCGAGGAATTGACAATAACTTTGGATGCTTGATATTGACAATTCGTGACATCTTGTCAATATCTTTTCTTCCAACGGTTGCTGCCCTAACCATATCTCCATCATCAAATGTGTTATGTCCTGCCTCGTACTCTTCAATGGATGCTATTTTTTCTCCTGGAAATGCTGTTGTACTATCAGACATGCTAAGATCTTCGTTTCTGTGATTATAATTGTTTGTGGCCTGGAAACTTGATAAATCATATATCTCTAAAAACTAGAAAAAAATCATGAAAGCACTAGTATATCATAATTATACCGCTGATGATGATTTCTCCAAAATACTCAGAATACAGGATATTCCAATACCTGTACCAAAATCAAACGAAGTTGTCTTTAAAGTAAAAGCTGCGGCCCTCAACTATGACGATATTTGGGGGATGAGGGGCAAACCTCTGGCAGTTCCATTACCTCATATCTCTGGAACTGATGCGGCAGGCCAAGTTACTGCAGTTGGCAACGATGTAAAAAATATCCAAGTTGGAGATAGGGTTGTTTCGCATGGAAATATGTCTTGCAGGGTTTGTAAATCTTGTACCAGTGGTCGAGAGTATGACTGTAAAAAACGAAGCATTTGGGGTTTTCAAACAGGCCCACTTTGGGGAGGTTACTGCGAATTCACACATCTCCCAGAAGTTAACGTTGTAAAAATTCCCTCCACCGTTTCATATGATCAAGCTGCTGCTGCATCAATGACCCTGTTGACTTCGTGGCATATGTTAGTCAGTAGAGCAAACATTCAACCCGGCAACATTGTTTTAATTATGGGTGGAAGTTCAGGTGTTGGCACATACGGCATTCAAATTGCAAAGCTCTTTGGGTGTACTGTGATTGCCACAGCTGGTCCCGGCAAATTAGAAAAACTATTGGATCTTGGAGCTGATTTTGCAGTAGACCACAGAGAAGATGATTGGCACAAAAAAGTGTGTCTAATTGCAAAAAAAATTCCAAAACCTCTTGGAGACGTTCCTGGTGTCGATGTAATTTTTGAACACATTGGCGGCACTCACTGGAATAAAGAATTAACTCTGTTAAATTATGGTGGAACTATCGTAACTACAGGAGCTACTACAGGGTACAACGCACAAACTGATCTACGCCATATCTTCTTTAAAGGGATCAACATCTTGGGTTCTACTCAAGGAACACGAGCAGAATTGGAACAGGGTCTTTACTGGATGGCGCAGGGCAAAATAAAATCTGTGATTGACTCTGTATATCCTTTAGAAGAGTCAGTCGAAGCTCACGCAAAGATGCTTAATGGCAAAGAGATGTTTGGAAAAATCTTGGTGAGACCTTGACCTTTATGATAAGAGACTAAAATAGATTTTCTCGTCAATAAATTAAATGAACTACTGCCATACCATCTGGACAAAATAGCAAATAAAGAATCTATGTTGCAGGTATGCGGCAAACTTATTTTGACAATTGCATGTACAGACTATGATATCTGAAAGACTGTCTGTCATGTAGCATCTAAAGTAGACATACTGCAAACGTGCTGCAACACGATTATGTTACATTACAATGGCAGTACGTGTTCACGTCGTGCCTAGAAAAATAAGAAATATTTTCAAAGCATGCTAAATTCGTGCCTAAATCAGAAAATTTTCTCAAACAACGTGAACAGATACCAATGGCATTAGTATAATCCGTGGATGCAATTCTTAAAAAAAGATGTGCGGAACGCTATATCTATCGATGTATAATCTCTAATGTGTAGTTTAGGCATGCAAAGCTAAAACAAGAGATCAGAATTCTTTACAAGTTATCTGACATTATAACCAATGTGGAATTTCAAGATATTCTTCAATACTCTCTTTTCGTAAAATTTTGAGAAGGGCATTTGCTTGAGGTGTCGACAAAACTGGTTTGTCAAATTTGTTATCTGTAGAAATCCTTGGGCACGCAACTTGAATAAAAGCATCAATTCCTTTAAGATTTTGCAATCTCTCATTTGTTATGTCAGTTAGCGCAAACAGCTGAACATCTTTTCCTTCCTTTTCTAACTCTTTTTTGAATTTTAATGCAAAAACTTTTGAGAGCTGTCCTTCTTTTAATCCAATAACAATTCCAAATGATTGCACATCAGCTGCTTTGTATATTGCAAGTGTAGCTTGTTTTTTTAGTTTCTGGGCAAACTCTGTAACTTCTCTGACTTCGTTGAAGTATGGGTCTAAAATAAAAGTCGGCAGATTAGTTGATAGTGCAATTCCTGCGGCATGAAAGTTACTCTGTCCTAAAAAGACATATGCATCAACCGTTTTTTTTAGTTCTGATGCGGGATAAAATTCACAACCAAATACTTGACCATCATTTAACTGCCCTTTTCCTTTTCCAATTCTAACATCAATTCCATTCGCCGTTAAAATTTTTTCTACTTTATCAATTTGATGTAAATGCTGACTGTCTGTAACTAGCGATATAATTTTGCCTTTCAAAATCTCAATACATTTTTTTGCAACACTGTCAAATGATACATCATCAAAAGCATCAATTAAAACCAAATTGTTCTCCAACGATTCTGTGTTTATCGTGTGACCAATGTTGAATTGAATCTCTGATCCCAACACTTTTGCACCATTTGTATTAAGATCACACGTTCCCCATGTCGTATCTGCTAAAACATAAGCTGGAATTTTATATTTCTTTGATATTCTTACTGCCGTCTCTTGAACTTGTGGCAAAATACCATCTGGACCATTCAGTGAAACTGAAGCTGGATTCTTCTCTTCTATCTCTTTGAATATTCTCTGTTCATCTATTACTATCAATTTATCTTGGAAGATGACATTATTAATTTAAATCAACTGAACGCGTACAGCAACTACGTGACTAAGTCTTTAAAATCAATCACAGAACAAGAGACCGTTCTTAATATCGGATTTGATGATACTGATTCACTTAAAGGCATGTGTACCACGTTTCTTGCCTACAAAATAGTTGAAAATATTCAGAAACAAAAAAAGATTGAATTTCTTGATTTTCCAAGACTAGTCAGACTCAATCCTAATATTCCATGGAAGACAAGAGGAAATGGAGCTGTTTCTATCAAGATAAAGACTTGCAATCCCAACAAAATCAAAGATCAAATCATACATCTTGTCTCCAAATATTCTGATACTGAAAATGGCGCAAATCCTGGACTAGTATTTTTTGAGGGCGGCACTATCCCACACGAATTCACTGAGTTTAGTAACTTGGCATTATGGCAACTAATTAGCAGAAATACAGCAAAAAAATTTGCCAAAAAAAATAATCTTGAAATTCACTATCAAGGGAACGGTCAAGGATTAATAGGTTCAATTGGTGCGATAGGATACGATTTTAATGATCACACTTTTGAGCTTTTAAGCTATCGTAAAAAACAAAGATTTGGAAAAGATAGAAACCTTGTTGTTCAAAGTGTAAAAATTATGCAAGAAAAAACTTTTCCTAATACATTTAACAGTTTTGATACAAAAAAAGGACGGGTTTTAATTACTCCACACGGCCCCGATCCTGTTTTTTGTGGCATTAGAGGTGAAAATATAGATTCGTTACTTTATGCTAGTACAATTCTAAAAAGCGATGAAAAGTTAGACGGTCATATGATCTTTAAATCTAATCAAGGGACAGGTGATCATTTAAAGAATGAATTAACTTTTGAAAATATAAAACCATTTACTTCAGGAAAAATTTCTGGAGTTGTCTCACACGCTCCAAAGACTTTCAAGGGCGGTCATGTGTTTTTTAAAATTACTTCAAATGATCATGAATTTTGGTGTGCAGTTTACAAACCTACTGGAATTTCAACTGTTGCTTCGCATTTAATTCAAGGCGATAAAATATCTGTAGGAGGTGGAGTCAGACAAGCTTCAAAAAACTTCCCACGAATCATAAATTTGGAATATCTAGATATTTTTAATCTTGCAAACAATTATCGTGTATCAAATCCTGATTGCATAAAGTGTAACAAAAAAATGAAATCTAAAGGTCGTAATCAAGGATTTCAATGCGTTAACTGTGGTAACAAAGCTCTGAAGAAAATAACCACTAAACTTCCCAGAAATATAAAAAAACGACTTTATATTCCAGAAGTGTCAGCTCACAGACATCTTACAAGACCTCTACAACGTATTGGGATTTGTAACAAGACTACGAAATTCGATAATTCTCTTTCGTGGTTCTCTGTTTATAGAGATTAAGTAGCGGGGAGTAGATTTGAACTACTGATTTGCGGGTTATGAGCCCGCCGGGATGACTTAGCCCTGAATAGTCTGACTTCCCCACCCCGCTGAAAACAAACAAAGCTAAACAGTATATACTCTTTTTTAAATTTTTGAAAGTAATTAATAGGATCTGAAAGGATTATCTTGTTGTGGATAAAAGAATCCAAATCATCGTTATTATAGTTGCTGTAGTATTTTCCGCACTTGTTTTAACCTCTCCTGACGATCCTATTCCGTTACCAAAACCAAGCTCTGAGATTGAAAGCGACTTTGTAATTGTCTTGGCTGAAAATCTTGACAAACCTCGTGCTATTGCAATCTTTGAGAATAGAATATTTGTCACTGAAAAAGACGGGTTAATTAGAGTCATTGAGAACGGTGTTTTACTTGAATCTCCACTGGCTGCACTGCGTTCTGCTGATGTCTTCGATGGTGGGTTGTTAGGTATTACACTGCATCCAGATTTTTCAAATAATCATCTTTTGTATGTATTTCTAACTTATAATGAGAACGGCAATTTATGGAATAAGATTTTGAAGATAACTGAATTTGAGAATAAATTACAAAGTGCTGAGACTATATTTGATAAAATTCCTGGCTCTTCTTTTACAAATGGCGGTTTTATTAAATTTGGACCAGATGAAAAATTATACGTAGGCACTGGTACCGTATCTGATGCGTCTCATCTTCCACAAGATCTTAACTCCCTATCTGGAAAAATTTTAAGACTCAATGATGATGGCAGCATCCCTGATGATAATCCATTTACAAATTCACCTGTCTATTCTTTAGGCCACAGAAATCCTCAAGGAATGACTTGGGATGGTGACGGAAATTTGTTTGTAGCAGAATTTGGCCCAGAAAAAAATGACGAAATTAACCTGATCAAAGCCGGTAAAAACTATGGATGGCCTGATCAACAATGCTCTGGCAATGAAAATTTTGAAAAGGCGATACTTTGTTATGATCCAAGTATCGAACCAGGAGGTATATTATTTTATTCTGGAAATACTCTTAATCTTGAATCTTCATTTATCATGGCCTCTATGAGGGCCTTTAATCTCTACCAGCTAGATTTTGAAGAAGGGCTGAGTTCTCAAAAATCAATTCTTAGTGGAATAGGGCGTGTTCGTGATGTAGTGCAAGGTTCTGATGGCAGTCTTTATGTTATTACTTCAAATACTGATGGGAAAGGTTTTCCAGATAATACAGATGATAAACTATTGAGGATATTGAAATAAGATGCCTGATTCATCAATTCCCAAATTTTTTGAAAAAAGCAGAAAAGATAGATTAGTATATGTTGCAAAATTTGCAGATCTGTCTGAAGACGAGTTAGATATTTTACAATCTGATAATGGTGGGATCTCTTTTGAGAATGCAGATAAAATGGTTGAAAATGCAATAGGTACGTTTTCACTCCCATTGGGGGTTGCAACAAATTTTAAAATTAATGGAAAAGATTACCTTGTCCCTATGGTTATTGAAGAACCATCTGTAATTGCTGCAGCATCAAATGGGGCAAAAATTGCACGAATTAAAGGCGGATTCCAAGTCTCAGCAGATGAATCTTTTAGCATTGGCCAAATTCAACTGTTACACATTGATACAGCCTCTGCAACTTTACAAATACAAAACTCTACAGACAAAATTTTCAAATTAGCAAACTCTACAAGCAACACTTTGTCTAAAATTGGCAAGGGTGCAAAAGAGATCTCTTGTAAAGAGATTGATACACCGTCAGGCAAGATGCTCATCGTTGAGATCTTAATTGATGTCGGTGATGCAATGGGTGCTAATATCACAAATACTATGTGTGAGGCTATCTCACCACTCATTGAGGAAATCACTGGAGGTAAAGCATTATTGCGCATATTATCGAATTACTCCACTAGACGAATTGCAAAAGTAAAAGCAGTATTTGAAAAAGAGGCAGTTGGAGGTCAAAGAGTTGTCGATGACATTATACTGGCATTTGAATTTGCAGACAATGATGTATACCGCGCAGTCACTCACAATAAAGGCATCCTCAACGGAATTATAGCTGTTGCAAATGCAGTAGGTCAGGATAGCCGTGCTATTGAATCTGCTGCAAACGCATATGCTGCAAATTCTGGAGTGTATCGTTCTCTTAGCACTTGGAGTAAAGACGATGACGGCAACCTAGTTGGAACTTTGGAGATTCCTCTTTCAGTAGGAATTGTTGGCGGTGTTACAAACGTTCATGCCGTTGCCAAAATTTGTAAAAAAATTCTTGGGGTTTTATCTGCGCAAGAACTCGCATCTGTTATGGTAGCAACTGGGTTGGCTCAAAATTTTAGTGCTATTAGAGCCCTTTGTACTGATGGGATTCAAAAAGGACACATGCGTTTACATGCAAGAAATCTTGCAGCAGCTGCCGGTGTTCTGCCTGAAAATATTGATAAAGTTGTTCAAACAATGGTTAACGAAAAGAAAATTTCACTTGTAAGAGCCAAAGAATTATCTGAACAAATTTAAACGTGTGATTATACACCTAAAAATCAGTTATCTGTACAATTATCTCTTTTCTGCACTCATAACATTGAAAATCTAGACGCATTATGTCTGTAATCTGAAGGTATGTAACTAGATATAATTAACAAAATCTTTTAAAAGACATTCAAAAAATGTTCGTTATGAGTAAAAAAAAATTCCTGATTGTCGGAAGTGGAGGACGTGAAAGTGCTTTTGCACTACGACTCATCGAAGACACAAAGTTGTATGCTGTTGTAAGTCACGACAATCCATTGATTATAGATTGTGTAAGACAATCAGGCGGAGCGTACATAGTTAATGATCCCAATGATCCGATTGTAGTTTTAAATTTTGCAAAAAAACATAATATTGATTATGCCCTTGTCAATGCTGACCAACCTTTAGCTAACGGTGTCATTGACCTTTTATTGGAAAATAATTTTAAAGCTATTGGTGGAACGCGGGACGCAGCGCGTATTGAATGGGATAAGATCTATTCTATTGGGATGATGCAGAAAGTATGTCCTGAATTTACACCTTTTTACAAAGTTGTCTCAAGAGTTGAAGAGTTAGAAGACGCAATATCTGAGTTTGAATCAAGAGGACTTGATATTGTCGTAAAACCTCAAGGCCTTACAGGTGGTAAAGGGGTAAAGGTTATGCCTGAACATTTATCGACCTATCAGGACTGTATTGATTATGCATTTCTTCTTCTGAAGAAAAATCATAACGAACAAGTTTTGTTAGTCGAAAAACTAAATGGTATTGAGTTTACTATTATGGGTATTACTGATGGCAAGAATCTAGTAATCTCTCCTGCAAGCTATGATTACCCGTTCAGATATGAAGATGACACAGGAGCAGGAACAGGAGGTATGGGTTGTTTTACTAATTCCGAGAAAAAACTTCCATTTATGAGCGATAATGATCTACATGTTTGTCAATTGATAATGCAGAAAATTATTGATGAAATGAGATCAAATAATCTTCTTTTCAACGGTGTTCTTAATGGCGGATTTTTCAAGACACAAAAAGGCATTAGGTTTATGGAATTTAATGGGCGTTTTGGAGATCCTGAAGTACTAAATATTCTCAGCGTACTTGATGGATCTTTCTCGGAATTACTGATACATATTTGGAACAAGACACTCTCAGAAGATGTCGTTTCTTTTGTAAAAAAAGCAAGTGTTGTAAAATACTTGGTTGCAAAAGAATACCCTGATGAAAGTGATAAAGTAATTCCTTTCACTCTTGACGAAAAGGCTATCTATGACCTTGATGTAACAATATTCTTTGCTTCCTGCATAAAAACAGGAGAACATCAATATGAAACTCTAAAAAAATCACGGGTTGTAGCATTTGCTGTTGTTGCAGATACTATTGAGATTGCTTCTTCTTTGATTAACAAAGTTATTGACACATATGTCAAAGGTGTATTGGAATACAGACATGATATTGGTTCTCAAAAAAACCTTGAAAAATTAAATAATGTTAGTAAATCTTTTGCGTAATTAACATAATTATATAGATCGTATTTCTAAAGTCAGGTAAAACAGTCACGTTAGATGCGATTGCACAACTAACTACAGCCAAAATTGTTTATAACCGACTACACAAACCAACACACATAGTGATGGTGTAATATTGCGTATAAGATACTATAGTTCTCACTGTTCGGAATTACAGGTTTTATTACTGTCAACACAGTCGCCGGCATCATCTATTATATATCGCTGGCAGGCGCCAGATGTCTTAATCTGGTAATACTAGTGATGGCTAGTGGATTCTTTGTACTGATTACTTGATCAATGCCTGTGCGTGGCATGTGATGATCGTACTGGCCGTCGGGGGAGGGGGGTAATGTTCCACGATCAAACTACTATTGTAATAAGTCCAATTTGAATAAAAGGTAACGCGCAAATATCGTTATTCAGCATGTAATATATCCATAATCAGGAAGGCTGGACTGCCGCCATCTCGTAATACATCCTGAATTAATACATCTAGATGTTGCATCTCAATTGATGTGCTGTAACTTATTACCAATCTTTCCCAAATGATCAGATTGCCAATGTAACACCCTTTTGGGGTCACTAAAATGCAACAGTCCGGCAACCTTAAGGTCATAAATACGATAAAGATCCTCGTTGATGGTACAACAGTAATGGACTACGACAGATTTCTCACAGAATGTTGTTGTCGTAACCCAAAGAATAACAGTACAGCACATCCTGCAACCAGTTTTGCAGGCACCTATGATGATATCGACATGTTTTTTGTAGCTGGAATATTATATGTTATAACATTTGATGTAGCAGGCGTACCTCTGAAGTGATTTTCAAGATCTAACGTCTATTTTTTTAACTTTATTCTGTTTTTTTATTGAATGAATCTAGTTTAGCTTTAAACAGTAGATGAAATTGGCATATTTTGTATCATTTTTTAACCGTCACAAAAGATCAAGTCTTTTCTTTTCTTTTCCCAAAAAAGGAAATCCAACGTTCTCTTTTTTGTGTCTGTCTGGTTACTGGTGTATTGATAAAATTGTTCAAAAGATGACTGATGGAAAGAAAATCTCATTTGTTAGAGCCTAATAATTATCTGAGCAAATTTAAACATGCGATTATATACCTAAAAAATGAAAAAATTAAAAATGCCTGAAATAAAATTTGCTATTCCTAAAGGAAGTCTAGAAGAGGCGACATTTAAGGTGTTAGAAAAATCTTGGACTAGTGTTAATCGAAAGAGTAGAACTTACCGAGTTTATCTTGATGATCCAAAAATTCTTGTCAAGATGTTGCGGCCTCAAGAGATTCCTACTTTGGTAGCAGAAGGATTGTATGACGTGGGTATAACAGGCAAGGACTGGGTTGGAGAAACCAACTCTGATGTTGAACCTATTTTAGATTTGGAGTACGGTAAAATTAGACTGGTAATTGCCTTTCCTGATAAATATCGCTACAAAAATCTTGACGAAATGATTGCAGATTACGCTGTTAAGAAAAAAACATTTCGTATATCTTCCGAATATCTTATTACTGCTTCAAAATTTTTAAAACAATTAAAATCTTACAAAAAATATTTTGGCACTAGTGATCCACTAATTGTTACTCCTTGGATTAGATTAGGGGCTAACAAAAATGTACAAATCCATCTCTCTTTTGGAGCGACAGAGGCAAAACCTCCGGATGATGTTGATGCAATACTGGATGTTACAGAAACTGGCACAACACTCAGACAAAACAAACTCAAAATTGTTGATGAGGTGCTTACTTCTACTGCACATTTAATCGTAAACAAAAAATCATTAAAAGATCCAAAGAAGCGCGAAAAAATATTTGATATTGTAACTCTTATGAGAGGTGCCGTTCACGGTAGAAAGTACCTACACATTTATCTAAATGTAGAAGAGAAAAATCTTAAAAAACTTCTTACTCAGTTACCTTCTCTGAAAAAACCTACCATATCATCATTAAGTGAAGAAGGATGGGTTGGAGTTAACACTGTTATCAAAAAAGAAGAGTTTCACAAGCTTATTCCTAAACTAAGAAAGATTGCTCAAGGCCTTGTAGTTCATGAGCCACGACAAATATTGGATCTTGAGGAGATAAAACGTGATGAAGAAAATTGATAAAGATAATTACCGTAACAAATGTTGAAAAGTTTGCAGAAAAAATTCTCTTAAAACGACCTCAAAATAACAAAGTCTTAGTTGAATCAATTTTAAAAGATGTCAAAAAAAATGGTGATGCTGCAGTTAGAAAATACGAAAAGAAATTCACTGGTGCAAATATTCGTTCATTACGTATATCTCACAAAGAGATAAAAAATGCTTATCGTACCGTCTCAAAATCAGAGATTGCAGCACTGCGTTTAGCAAAAATGCGTCTTACAAACACTGAATTTGTATTGAAATCCCTCTTAAAAAACCAAATAATTAACAATGACGGAATAAAAATTTCTAAAAAATTCATTCCTATTCAAAGTGTGGGTTGTTACATACCCGGTGGTTTGGCAAGATACCCAAGTTCTGTAATAATGTCTGTGGTTCCAGCAAAAATTGCTGGCGTCAAAAGAATCATAGTTGTATCCCCGCCTGATTCTGACGGAAAAATAGATCCATTAACAATTGTCACTGCAGATATTTGCGGTGCAAACGAGATCTATAAAACCGGCGGCGCGCAATCAATCGCTGCATTATCATATGGCACTAAGAGCATATCCAAAGTTGATAAGATAGTCGGTCCGGGAGGTGCAATTGTAGCTATGGCAAAATCTTTGTTAAGTGACAATACTGGAATTGATATGCATGCAGGCCCTACTGAATTAGGAATTATAGCAGACGGTTCTGCAAATCCAAAATTCATAGCGTTGGATCTAATCTCTCAAGCAGAACACAGCAACGATACGGTCTGTTATCTAGTTACAACTTCAAAAAAACTTGCCCGGTCAGTCACTGATACAATTTCAGAACTGGTTCCAAACATTCAAAGAGCTAATTTTGTCAAATCTAGCCTAAAAAATAATGGATTTATTGCAATCTGTAAAACTAATTCTGATATTGTTAAACTTGTAAACTCTTTGGCCCCTGAACATTTACAAATAATGGCTAAAAATTCTGAATCTTTGTCCAAAAAAATTCATTCCCCTGGACTAGTTTTACTGGGCGACCATACTCCATCATCTGTCTCAGATTATATTCTGGGCTCAAACCACATCCTGCCTACCGGTGGATTCGGAAAGATTCGTGGGTCACTATCTATCTTTGATTTTATCAAATTACACACTACAGTCACATCCTCAAAACCATCGCTATCTAAAATTTCAGAACCACTTGACGTTCTAACAAAAGCTGAAAAACTTCCAAATCATTATCAAGCACTCAAAGGTAGATTAGAATGAAGAAAGGCTGGTTTGAAGAAAAGATGAAAAAACTCTCGTCCCTTGAGGGCTATCAGAAACCAGAACTTGTTCGTGACTCGATGAAACTTGATTCAAACGAGAATTATGTCATGCCAAAACAATTCCAAAATGACATTATAACATCTGCAAGAAAAAATGCCGATGTCAGAGAATATCCACTTGGCGGCACTGAACGATTAATTAGCATGATATCTCAATTTGTCAAAGTGCCATCATCAATGATCGGTGTAGGCAACGGATCTGATCAAATTTTAGATTTGATTCTCTCAAATTTTGCATCTAGGCAAACTAAGATCCTTACTAGCAACCCAACATTTGGATTTTTTGAACAGCGATGCAAATTGTATGGCATACCGTTAGTTGCAATCCCGTTCTCTTATAACATGAAATTAGATATCAAAGAGTTTCTCAAACGAATTGAAAATACCGACATCCTTTATCTTGATTCACCAAACAACCCTACCGGATTCCAGTTCTCAAAAAATGATTTGCAAAAACTCGTTAAATCCTTCAAAGGTCTTGTCATAATTGACGAGGCCTACGGCGAGTTCGGCGAATACTCTCTTTTAAACATGGTAAAAACACAAGAAAACTTGGTAGTTGTGCAAACTCTGTCAAAATCATTTGGGTTAGCGGGCTTGAGATTGGGATATTTTGTCGCAAGCAGGAGCTTTACCAGCATCTTTATGAATACCCTGCAATATCCATATCCTCTGAGTACTATTACCATAGAATCTGGAATCGATGCTTTAAAAAAATTAAACTATATGAAGAGTGCGTCTGATTTGATCAAAACTGAACGAGCAAGGATCATCACGACTCTACAAAAACATGATGTCTTTGAAGTATTTGATTCAAAGGCTAATTTTGTGCTCTTTGATGCCCATGGCTACTATCAGCGTGTTTATTCTGCACTATCTGAACAAGGAATCTCGATTCGTAAATTAGGCAAAATTGGGAGTCATAAAGGATGTCTCAGGGTCACTGTTGGAACAAAAGAGATGAATTCAAAATTCTTGTTGGCTATTCGTGATTTGTTGGTATGACTTTACAAAAAAAATCCGATGGGATTTATACTGATGATTCTAAAATTAACATTTTGCATGGTATAGACGCTGTAATCTTTGACTGTGATGGGGTTCTAATTGACATCACTCAATCGTATGATCAAGCAATAGCCAAAACAACTCGATATGTATTGGAGAATTTTGCAAGAATTAATGATGCAATAGATGTAGATTTTAAAATTATTGATGGGTTCAAATCTACTGGAGGGTTCAACGATGAAGTTGATCTAACATATGCTGTAATACTATCATTGACTGCTGCAAAAAAGCTGAAAAAAGATCAAAAGAATTTTGTTTTTAGCGTTATAAAAAATGCCGAATCTAGCGGCATTATTTCTGTAGAAAAATATCTTGAAAACTTGGTTGATATCTCAGACATCAAAAAACAGTTATCATATCCTGATATACACAAACAAAACCCTCTCAGCAAAACATTCGATCAGCTTTTTTATGGACCTGAACTGTACCAAAAACTGTTCAAAAAACCATCCAATTTTTCTGAATCAGGACTCATTCAACACGATGATCTAATTTTAGATTATTCACTTGTCAAAAAATTACAAAAAAGGTTTGATTCAAAGATTGCAATGGTAACCGGCCGAGGTCAAATATCTGCAAGCTATTCTCTAAAAGATTTGTTCAGTGAATTTGACTTAAAAAGTTCAATGTTTCTTGAAGATGAGCCAAGGGAGCTTGCAAAACCTAACCCTCAATCGCTACTGAATTGCATCAAAGCAATGGACAGCACACTTACTTTGTACGTTGGAGATTCTATGGAGGATTTCATTATGGCAAAAAAAGCCACCGAATCAGGACGCAACACTATTTTTTGTGGAATTATAGGCACAAGTCAAGATCCGCAAGAAAAACTGAAACTGTTTGAACGAAATAATGCTCTTTTAGTACTGGATTCGATTCATTTACTACCAAAGATATTAAATTTAGAATGATCCAGATCAGATCATCTGTGAAAAATATGGTATTGACACGAAAAGCATCAATCACGCGAAATACAAAGGAGACAAGTATTCAAGTATCCGTAAATATTGACGGTGTAGGAAAAACAGACATCAAGACCGGAATAAATTTTCTTGATCATATCATCACATCTTTTGGAAAACATGCCATGTTGAACCTTTCAGTTAATGCAAAATCAAATGACGCAATCGTACATCACTTGATCGAAGATACTGCAATTACGTTGGGTCAGGCAGTTGACAAAGCATTAAGCTCACGAAGCGGCATTGCAAGGTTTAGCTACGCTTCTGTTCCAATGGATGAGTCACTTGCTGAGGCCTCAATTGATTTGATAAAACGTCCATTTTGGAAGTTGACTTTATCAATTCAGCAAAATAAAATTGAAGATGTTACTAAAGAGGATCTGGAGCATTTTTTTCAATCGTTGCTCCAAAACTTGAATAGTTGCATTCATCTTACTGTAAAGTATGGGGACAATGATCACCATAAAGCAGAAGCTGCCATAAAATCACTAGCTGTTGCATTTCGACACGCATCGGCAAAAGACAAAAAGCAGAAAGGAATTCCAAGCACAAAGGGTTCAATGTAATGGTTAGTGTTGCAATTTTTGATTATGGTGCTGGAAATATCTTCAGTCTGAAAAACTCTCTTGAAAAAATAGACGCAACAGTTGATGTAATTACTAATTTTGATAAACCTAACATCTATTCTGGCTTGTTACTGCCAGGTGTTGGCAACTTTGATCCTGCAATTGACAGCATCAAAAATCTTTCCAAGATACAATTTCATGAGTATGTAAAGGAGCTGCCAGTTTTTGGAATCTGTCTTGGAATGGAGATGTTCTTTGAAAAAAGTCAGGAAGGAAAACGACTAGGACTAAATGTAATCAACGGCGAGGTAGTCTTGCTTCCGGATTCCATGAAGGTGCCTCATATGGGTTGGAACAATCTAGAGATTAAAAAACCTGGAAAAATTCTTCAAGATGTGCCTGATAATTCTTGGGCATATTTTGTTCATTCATACATGGCACAACCAACCTCTAACGACGTAATTACTGCAGAATCTGATTATGGAATCAAAATTCCTGCCGTAGTTGAACACAAAAATTTTTTTGGATCTCAGTTTCACCCTGAAAAATCAAGCGCTGTCGGTAAAATCATGTTAAAAAATTTTCTTAAAGAGTGTCAAAAATGAAAATAATTCCTGCCATTGATCTATTAGATAGCAAAGTCGTTAGATTGTACAAGGGAGATCCCGATCAAAAAGTCATATACAGCAACAGTCCCGTAGATGTCGCAAGGCAGTGGGAATCAGACGGTGCAGACATGCTTCATCTAGTAGACCTCGATGCTACCTTGGGACGCGGTTCTAATCTGACTATTGTTAAAGAAATCATCTCTTCGATATCTATTCCTGTTGAAGTTGCCGGAGGACTAAGAAGTAAACCACTTGTAATTGAGATGTCTGAACTTTCTACACGAATTGTATTGGGAACTATGGCTTTTAATGACAAGCCACTTTTAAAATCGTTGTTATATGAACTGGGATCAGAAAAAATCGTAATATCAGTTGATCACATAGAGGGACAAATTGCAATTAATGGCTGGCAAAAAAATACCGGCATACCTTTAATCCCTGCAATTAAAGAATTTCTTGATATGGGCTTTACTGAATTTCTACTAACTGACATCAATCGTGATGGAACCCTTACTGGACCTGATCTAAATTTTTTAGAGAAAGCGTGTGCACTACCTAACGCAAATGTAATTGCAAGCGGAGGAATATCTAATTCTGGCGATGTCGAAAGTGTAAAAGAGAAAAATGCATTTGGAGTCATTCTTGGAAAAGCATTGTATGAGAATAAAATTTCGATTGGAGATGCAAAAAAACTGTCATGACTTTAACTAAGAGAATAATTCCTTGTCTGGATGTCAAAAATGGTAGAGTGGTCAAAGGACTGAATTTTAAATCCATTAAAGATGCAGGTGACCCGGTGGAACTAGCAGAAAAATACAGCAATGATGGTGCTGACGAGCTGGTTTTTTTAGATATTACAGCATCTGATGAGCAACGAATGACAATCAAAGAACTGGTCAGAAAGGTTGCATCAGTAATTGATATTCCATTTACTGTAGGCGGCGGCGTTAGATCATTGGAAGATGCAAGAAACATTCTGCTTTATGGTGCTGATAAAGTCGGAATTAACACTGCCGCAATCAAAACACCCCACATCCTCACAGAACTGATGGATCTTTTTGGTCGCCAGTGCGTTGTAGTGGCAATTGACGCAAAAAGAAATTACAATGTTGATAACACAAAAAACATGTTTAGTTTACACGGCAGACAATTCTGGTTTGAAGTTTTTATTTATGGTGGAAAGCAGGGAACCGGAATAGATGCAATCAAATGGGCAAAGGACGCAGAGGAGTTGGGTGCAGGAGAGATTCTTCTTACCAGTATCGACAAAGATGGAACCAAGGACGGTTACGACATTTTGTTGACACAAGAGATCGTAAAATCGATCTCCATTCCTGTTATTGCATCAGGTGGATGCGGAGTACCTGATGACATGATCAATGTCTTTGAAGAATCAGATGTAGACGCAGCATTGGCAGCCTCAATATTTCATTACGATGCACATGGTATACATGCTGTAAAGTCTTATTTGAAAAGCAAAGGAGTTCCTGTAAGATTATAATGTCCATTTTGTTTTTGTTCTACTATGGAAAAAGCCATTGACGATATTGATTTTGAAAAAAGTGGCGGCCTGGTTCCGGTAGTTGTCCAAGACGCAAATACAAAAGACATTCTCACCGTGGCATATGCAAACAAAGAAGCACTGCATCTTGCCAAAAAATCTGGAAACTCTTGGTTTTGGAGCCGTTCTAGGAATAAACTTTGGATGAAAGGAGAGGAGTCCGGCAATACTCAAAAGATTAAAGAGATCTTAGTTGACTGTGATTTTGATGCTATAATTTACCTTGTTGAGCCTTCAGGACCTGCCTGTCATTTAGACCAGCGTGTCTGCTTTCATAATTCTCTAGAAAAATAATCACTTAGCATCTTGGCTGATACTCATCTTCATCGCCTGGAAGAATCTCATTGACAATTTCAAATTTCAAACTAGGATATTTTGTTCCTTTGAACACAACTTGCCACTCTCCAACGAATGCATCCACTGTACAATACATTTTAAATTCTGAAAGCTGTGGTTGCAGATAGTAATTAAACGATGGTTTTTCTGTACCGTTAAATGGAATAGTCCAATAAACAGACTTGTGTGTCTCATTTAAGGGTCTGAGAAATACTATCTGACCTTCTTCATCCAAACTCAGGATTCCAATTCTGAGAAATATTTTCTCACCTAAAATATACTCACTTCGATCAATTTGGAACGGCCCAGATGTAATCCATTCACGTTCTTTCGGTGTATACTTTTCTTCCAAATCTATCTCTTTGATGTTATCATCTGTTACATTTTGATCTACGATTGGTTTTTCTTTATCTACATCTTTTATCGTATCAGGCCCATGACTAGATATTATTACTACTATAACAATTGCTAGAACAACAGCAATTATTGCAATGCTAACCGGAATTACAATTTTATTCTTCACAAGTTTTTTTTTGCGACAATAACTAAAAATCTTTCTAGTGTCTAAACTTTTTACAGCACAAATATACTCTATAAAATTTTAAAGATGCTTGTATTGTGTCAACCACATGCAATTATTGTAGCTTCTCAAATGCCGCACCACAGAATTAGTCCTACAAACATTCTGTCTTCAATGACAGCCTGCAGATCCAAACATCTAACTTTTTCACAGTTAGGTTGAATACGTATCATCCTAATTTTCATATTGTCTGTAGTCCGGTTCTTCTGCAAAATCGATTGATCGGGTTTGAATCCAAACTTTGGGCATACGCGAAGATCTCACTTGCTTGTACCCTGAACTAGGACATCACTGCCCCGTATGGTAAACTTGAGGGCGGTCGGATTGCCCAGCATCTCAAGTATGGGTTTGGGTATGTAGCTGTAGCTTGTGAGACGTTTTTTGTTTTGTATTATCGAGACTGTAAAGTCCTTAGCATCACTGGCTCATTGAGTCACATTATTCTTTTACCACATGATTATATAAAATTGACAATACAACTTCAAACATAACCAATTGGTATTAGATCCATGTATAAAAACAGATCGGCAAAGACAGAGTATGCACTCAGATCCCATTCAGTTCTAGGCGTGATTTTACATGGCGCTGCGTTTTTTTGTGCCTACGCAGGCACCGGACCTGAGTGCATACAAGACAGACAAGAACCGCCGCGACGGGCTTCAGATAGCTAGGAATCCTGCCAAGATACAGCAGAAAGGAGCAAGACGGTGGAAGGTGGTGTCTCAGTCGGTTGCAAAGCTGTGATATCATGTGGTTCTTGGTTCAGCGGGGCTGACATGTCAGTGTCCGCAACATGAGAAGGGTCATGGATTTTGCAAGCATATGATCGCAGTGGATGCCATAATTGCCAAGATGTGGAACAAGTGCAGGCACGTGAGAATGAGTCATTCGCATGCCTGATGTTGCATGCTGCCATTGCAGGTCCAAGAGATACGTGCGCAACGGGAATCGTATAAACCAGAGCCAGAATGTCCAGCGGTACAGGTCGGGATTGCAAAAGGATGTTCTCCGGACTGGCAGGATTCAGGGGAAGACATCATGGCCCCAAATGTCATAACACGGGCATTACGGGAGGTTGCGCACGGTCTGTCACCTAAGGGCGTGCAGTCAGTCATGGCAGGGGATGGGATCAGGGTGCATCAGGACACGATACACAGATGGAGCAAGGACTGCGGATATGATGAGGAAGTACGCCAAATCCATACGTCCGTGGACAGGATACAGGCGGCACTGCGATGAGATCTATCTGAAGATCAGGGGCCAGAAACTATGGCTTTGCAGTGATGGACGGCTTTAGCAGAACCATACTTGCCTATGGCATATCTCACACAAAGATGAACTTTGATCCCTATCCGATGTTTGCAGCTGCAAGAACCCAGGCAGGAGTATCCACCTGTGTATTGGTAACTGACGGACTGCAGGTGTTTTGCGCGGCTGCCACAAGGGCGTTCTGGTGCAGGAAGGGCTTTAGGTTTACCCATGTCAGGGACATTCACCTGCAAAAGAAGTTCAATAACTGCAACTTGCACGAGAGATTAAACGGCGAGTTCAAGGACCGCATCAAGACTGTCAGGGGGTTCAAGAGCGAGGATCCGGCCCTTGTACATCTGATGATGATACATCATAACTTTTTCCGTTCCCATTCCGGCATCGGCAACATCACACCCGCAGAAAAGGCAGGGATCAGGATACAGGGCATCGACAAGTGGATGACATTCATATGTAATGCCGCCATCCATGTGACGTAGCATGGCAGCATGCAAGACACGGTAACGGCAAGGCCCGTCCCACAGGTATGATCTAGCAATGGCCTGCAGTCCAAATCAGGAAGAACAGACACATACGCCCGATCACGACATGTTAAAGCCGCAATTGAGGCTTCAGAGGGCGTTTTTGAGCATCAACCGATTTTGCAGAAGAACCGCATAACCCTAAATCGAATGCGCAAAGTACCTGCCACCTGGCAATCATTTAGGCATGACTGAGATGGCTGTACAGCAAACTAATAATCGTATCAAATATTTTAATACAATGGGCTCTCACATTACGGCCTCAATATGAGGGAAGGTTCATCCCTTGATAACTCGACAGAACCATACGGCTAATGTGTTGCATAATTCTCCCTGCTCGCTTAGAACATGCACGGGTATTGCATGTTTTGCACTACATCATTCCTGCCCCCACGTCTGCCAGCTTGTTGTACGTGGCCACCTTGATCCTGACTTCCTACACCCTGTTCTTCCACTTTAGCGAGTACGTGTGCTCGCCGAACATCCGCTTGAATGCCGAGAACACGATCTCCACCAGCCACCTTTTGCCGTACTCTGCATTCTTTTTCCATTCTTCCCATAGACGCTTTTTCTCGTCATCTGACATCTTCTACACACGGCTGTCGGCAGATCCTCCAAGCTGTTCCATGACTGCCATTCCCCACGCGTTGTCGGTACCTTTCCCGCGCCCCATTGAATTTACCCCAAGCTTGATGCATGAATTCACGCCGCGATCCCTGCATGCAGTCACACTGTCTCGGGATGCGTAGGTTGCATCCCCATACAGGCAGCATCTCGCATCGGTAGGCCCTGCGCCGGAATCCTACACCTGACCTGTCCGCATCATAACCTCCAAGGCCTCGTCAAGCAACAGAACAAGCATCGGTGAATCCCCTGCCCTGTCATCGATGACCTGGACTGCCAGTATCTTCTTCGTGTCCACATCCACCATCACGTGAAGCTTGACAAATCCTCTTCGGATCTTCTGCTTGTGTCTGATCCACTTCCTCCTGTTGTACTGCCTTAGGCCGGTGGAGTCGACTGCGAGGCGGACCGGTATTGTCCCGTCATCTGTGACGGCAAACACGCCGCCGTTCCTTTTGATCTACAATGCCTGAAATCTTTTGTATACGGTTGTGTAGCAGGGCAATTCCCGTCATCGAGCGTCTCAATCAGCATTCCATGCATGTGCCTGTACGGCATCTCCGTTATCGATTTTACCGCCGTCAGGGCTGCAAACAGCGACTCGGCGTACTGGAACGGCGCGCCCACCTTGTTTCTGTTTGCGACCATTACCTCCTCGCATCTTTGCGGATCGTCCCAGATGATCAGCGCCTGACCACGCTTGACGTATTTCTTGTTGTCAGTCATCGGCAATCTGTATCGGATCTACTGATCTTTAGCTTTTTCGGTATTGAAGGAGGCGGAGATATTTACGGTAATGTGCTAGGCAGAATTATGCAACACACTACAGTTAACGACAGAGACGCGCACTCATTTTTACAATGGAATCTCTTTTTCTTCAACACTGCGTATGGATTTTTGCATCCCGTAGACATCTTGGTACAGACAGTTTCCAAGTTACTATGCATGTCAGGTGTCAGGCAGTTGGCGCAGATGCCACACCGCCGGAACTTTTTTTGTGTCAAATCATATCATGTTCTCTGGCTTGTTTTGTCTGGATCTCCGGGAGGTTGTCTTCCTGCCGTGAATTGGGAACTTTACGCTGTCAGGCAGGACCATAACCTCATCCAAAGGTTTTGGAGTTCTGAAATCCGGGTCTAGACAAATGAGAGATAAAGCCATACGGAAAAGCATGCAAAAAGTAGCATCGCAAAGAATGGATCAGATCAAAATGTCAGTCTTTGTTGTAGGCTGATCTGTGATCACATACATGATGCAAGATAATTTTGTTGTTGGGATAATCTACAGCATTATTCTGTACTTTCCTACATTGCATGCAAAAACCTTCATGTCTGCCTTATGTGCCTAGCTCTGCAGGATTATCTGATCCTACAAGTTCTGATAATGATCTGAGAATTCTTTGCTTGATTTGAGGATCTAGATTCTTGAGCTGTTTGTTGAATTTCTGCCCGTATGACAAGTTAAGTCATTGACTGTTCAATTTTTTGGAGAATTCGTCAAGACTCACAGTCTTCCAATCATCACTATTTTTTGATTCTATGATGTCTAGTACTTCTTCAGGAGCCAAGTCGTCCTCATACAGTGATCTCAGATGCTTCTTAAAACTACTGGATCTGTAGTTTCCCTTCTCAAAATCCTTTCTGATTATTTTCAGTCTCTCTTTTGGCAGGTTCTCAAACGGGTTTACAAATTTTATTTCCGACATGTTTTTCTGATAACTTTATTGTTTTTAAGGCATTTTAATGCATAGGCGTTGTCCAAATTCCGGTTTTGCCGTCCCATCTGGCATCTTTTCATGCTTGCCATATAGTTTTTGATCCATTGTCATGTAACGAATTTTTCCGTCAGCAGAGATGATGCGGCGCATCTTGTACTAAAACTGTGTAGAGTTGTATGACCCATGCTAGACATGTAACATGTATAGTATTCGGACTAAAGATCCAGACAAATTTTCCAAAAAATCATTGCTGGCAGTCGAAAAAACTGTCCGGATCTTTAATCAAATTACTACGCACGATGCTGAGGAGAAAAGAGATTCCGGTTGTAAAGATGAGTGCGTATTTACATCGTTAACTATGCACAGATTTCTGCATCTTAGACATCTTGGTGTGGACAGTCTCCAGTATATTTTTTGAGCATCTTCTGTTACATCCCTATCAGATTCGGATCCGGTGTGACGGTGGAAGGTACGCGATCTTTATCTTGTTGCCCATCGCAGCTTCCTAGTTACACACATCATGATAAAACCTGTTGTCATGTGCTGCAGCCCACGATGCTGATGCGGCCTCTGTGGTGGGACAGTATTCCGTGTAGAATTTTTTTAACAGGTCGTTGTCAGATAGCCACTCACCTGCCGTGGCAGAGTAGTTGTTGCCTTTGCACCAGATCACTCCAAGATGCCTGCTATACTTGTCAAACTCGGTTATGGAATCCTCATCGTATAGTATCGCAGAGTCTTTTGGGCACAGTTCCTTCAGTGCGTCAGATGCCTCCCAGAACCCTTCTTCACCTCGTTCAGGTGTGTCAATCAGGTTCAGGCGATACGTTATTGCGTCTATACGTACCGTATCCCCGTCCACTATCTCGGTGATCGTTCCCCACTTGGCGCCTGTTCCAGCATCAAGTATCTTGCTTATCTGCATTGACTCTTGGACTGTGGTGCCATCCTGCAATAAAGTGTAATCTGGGGTATCATCTAATGTCTCAGATTCAGATTCGTCTGTTACTTTGGGTGCAATTGCTTGGGGATCTTGGGACGGTGCTTCTGGACTAGACAACAGTGCGGTTGATGCTGCCATTCCAATCATCGCTACTGCCACCACCACAACTGCTATAATGACTGCAACCCGTATTCTCATATCCGATACATGCCGGACTTTCTAATAATATGTACCTGTATCTTTGGATCTTAACTGCTGCAATGTCTGGCATATTGGTCTTTGTCCTTGACATAGCATCTGGACAAACTTTGTTCTCTGGCATATTGCTACCTGTCTAATCCCGGCATTGCCTGCACATTTGTAGTATTGCCCATCTGCTTTATCCTCTTGATGAATAACCGCTCTGATCAGATTGCATGTCATAGCAGGTTAGGCCAAGCACAAAGTTAGCTTTCCTCAAGCCAATAACCTGCGATGTACCTAGGATACAATGTGTTTCATGTCATGCAGCGCTGCTGGGCGCACATACTGCGGGAGGCAGAGTTTATCATGTACGACAAGATACACCAAAAGATGATAACCATCGGAGGAAAGATCATGTTCGGCAGTATAATGACATGCCTGCTCACGTGGTACAAGCTGGGGCTGAACTGGTTTGAAAAACTGTCAGAAGTGTTCTGGGCGACCTAACCTTACCACCTATTCTATCCGTTCTAAAAAACCGGCAAGTTTACAGACTTTTTCGTCTAAAAAAGTATCAACAGACGTGGTTTTGAGTTATTTCT
>JAKZUU010000047.1:0-6556 GCA_047516405.1 Candidatus Nitrosopumilus sp.
ATAATTATACTAATGAATACTACTGCAATAACTCTTCTCAGAAATGTGATAAATTCACCTGTAACAACTGGCAAGCTCAAAGAGATACTTGGAATAAAAGACTGGCAGTTCAACGCGCATGTAAAGAGGCTCACACAAGAGGGATATATCAAAAGGGATGCAAACCAGATAGTTCTGCAAGATAACGCAAAAACTGCGTTGCTACAAAACATCTCTGCCCGGCAGGCCATTGGGCCGCTTTTTAGAAGATCAAACGAGTTGATATTCTCTCATTTGGCAGAGCCTGCCACTATCAACTGGATTGTAAAGGATACCGGACTGTCTGCTGCTACGGTATACAAAGCCATTACAGATTTGCAGGCAATAGGCGCAATAACAAAAGATGCAGGCAGCTCAAATGATTCGTCATGGACTGCCGATAAATTTAGCATAAATCCCTCAAAAGAATCACTTGTTCTTTTTGCCAAGATTCTCAAAATCGAACGTGAAAGAGTGTATGAGTATGGTACAGAAATAATATACAGAGATGACAAGAGAATCATCAAAAAAGTACCAAAAGGGAGAACAGCGCAGGGGCAGCTGACAGCATTTTCCATATTTTCTGATTATGGAATATCATATCATTCTCCTTACGATTATTACATAAAACAGGACATCTACTTTGATTTGGAGGATGTAATAATTCACTCAATGCTTGCATCTTTGAAAAACAATGATAAAACGGGCATGATAATGACAGCCATATTTTATCTCAAGAACAGAGACACGATGGATATATTGACTCTGCGCAAGAGAGCATCTACATATGGTGTCATCTCAATCTGGGTGGACATGGAAGGTTACATGAAAAGAAAAAAGTTGAAAAATCCAGAATTGTTTCTCCCGTGGGAAGAGTTTCTGGAAAAAGCCGAACTCTACGACATCGCCCTCCAAGACTATTCTATGCCAGAATCGGAGCTGGATCTATTTGGGCAGATAAACAAATATCTTCCAAGATTTATACACATATTTTTGTTGGGAGTAGAGAACATGCAAATCAAAAACCTCAAACTCAGTGCGAAGGACTGTGATATAGCGACAGAAACAAGGGAAGATTTTGATGTCTTACTTGACACTCTCATAACTAAATTGGGGTACGGAAGAGTCATTCCACCAGAATTTTCTCAAAAAGACAGACGTTTGTATCCCGATGAGATACTGACGCATCCTGACTGCAACAGGATAAACCTGTTTACCAAGCGAATCGGGGGGCAGGTGCCGATATCTGCCAAGATGATTGAGATGGCAGACTATCAAGAGTACGGCAATCTCAGAGTCGGAATTCTGCGAAACGAGCACGTCTTTGTTCTCAAGGCAGCGGCCGGACGCGAGGGGGACATCCAGGACATGGCAGCACTGGTAGAGTCACCTGAAATCCGACTGCAAAAATTTCAGCACGGACCATTTGACTGGGATATAGTCTGGGAGGAGATACTGTATCAGGAACAGCAGCATACAAGTCACATACGTGATTCTACCTTGGAGATTTTTGAGCAAATAACTGTATTTGCAGAATATACAGGAATCCATGTCCCGTTTTTGGGAAAACTGAGAAGACACGCAATTGACAGAATGGTAAAAAGGTTGGTTTGGGACGGCAAAAAACCGCTATCAGAAATTGTATCCCTTCTGACAGACAGGGACATATCGGGGCAGATGATACGAAACAGGGTTGACGCACTGGAGAGGTCAGGCAGCGCCACAAAATTTTTTGTGGCAAAAAACGCCTTTGTTCGTTTATCACAGGCATCCATGTTTGAAGAAAAAGACCTGACAACAAGTCCAGATGCTGTGAAAACCTATCTTGCCTGGAGGTTTCCAAGCAGGGAGGGCTCAACTGACCGGCCTGTCCATGAACTATCAGACGAACTAAATGTGGCAGGCTACAAAAACATTGGAGCCGTCGACGACGATATAGCAGAATCATTGGATCTATTCTACGAATATGATCTTGAAGAGTACGACCCAAAGGCCGACCAAGTTGATGCAGCAAGAGTGTGCATCGGACTTGCAAATCACAAACTGGCCCAAAACAGTACATCATATTTCCATATCAATAACTATGAGAGATACAAAAACAAGTAAATTGAGATGTAACGGCCCAAATCAAATCTGGATGCTGCAAATCATAAAAAGAGTGATGAAGAACTTTCCGAAAAGGCACAGCAACAACTCTCAAGAAATGAAAGTACCTGTGATGAGTGGAACCAAAAATATCTCAAGTACTGACATTGGCCTGCCAGATATTTCTGGCAGGGACTGATAAATTGTAGTTTAATCATGAAAGGGGCAGTACAGAGCAAACTGTGAAGGCAGGGAAAAGAAAGTCTGCCGATCCGACAATTTCATGCAGCATACGCAAAAACATGCTGTACAATACACTCATCTTTGGAAAATAAGACGGCTATTCATTTTAACTAAAAAGACAGAACGCGTACATCATGTTTTTAAGATGCAATCTCTCCATTACAATCATGAAACCGGCATTCATCGTCTCTACGTATCCTGACAAGAAATCCATATCTGAAATTGCCACTCGTCTAATTCAGGACAGAATAATAGCATGTGTCAACATCTCTGAGATCTCATCAATCTACACCTGGGAGGGCAAGATCCAAAACGCATCAGAGTACATCGCCATATTCAAGACCGTATCAAAAAACAAGGCCCTGCTGGAAGGCAGGATCAAAGAGACACATCCCTACGACGTTCCAGAGATTGCAGAGATCTCTATAAATTCCATCAACGATGCATACATGAATTGGCTGGCATCCTCAACAACCATAACATCTTCCTAAAAACCACGTTTAGACTGCGTATCTTAGCAACGACACAATTCCTCCCAAACCTGTGACACGCAAACCCACATCCGTTGAGGAATCAGCGCTGTAAATCCTTACGCCCTTTGCCTCTGCATCATTCAAAAAATCCATCATTATCTGCTCCCCATTCTCCTGAATTGCCTTCTCTGAGAATACCAGCGACTCAACTGCACCTGCCTGGTTTGCTTGGACTGCCTCTTTGAACCCCATCGTAAATTTGGTACTCTTTTTGGTTGCAAGAATCATCACCTCATCAATGATTGACGAGGCCTTTGCCAGCTTGCTCTCTGACATTATATCCTGCATCATCTGGGATTTTGTAAATATGTAGATTCCATCCTCCCCGCCCGTATCTATTCCATCCACTGTTATCGTTTTGGCACTGCTCTCTGCCTTTTGCGCTTTTGCCATATAATTTACAAATCTCTTCTTTGTCTCCCCTGGACCGAACACTACTATCGTGTCCCCCTTTCTGAAAATTGATGATACAGCTAACAGCACATTGTCAAAGAACCGCTCAATGTTAAAGGCAGTCTTGTATCTCTTGCCGCCGCTGCCCGAATAGATGTTTGGCATAAACTCTAAATGCGTTCCGCGCAACCTTGCAATACCTCCGTCTGCTGTGTCAATTGCAATGAGAACAAATCCCATCTGGCTGCCCCCTGCCCTCAAGAGTTTTCTCTCAAAGGGCTTCCATCTCTTCTTTGAGATTGCAATTCCGTCATTTAGTTTTACGATAAACGAGTGGTGTGTTCCATGCGGCACCGACTCGTTGCTTGATTCCAGTATTGTGCCGCCAACCCTTAACTTGTCAAGCACATCATCAAGTGCAATCTTCTCAACTATTAATGCAACCCTGATCCTGATTCTCTCCCCCTTGTCAGGCCTAGAGTAATCCTGATCTCTTTTCAGGACCCGTGTCGTATTGCCTGTCACCCTGTCACCGTGCTTGATTATGCGGCGCAGATTCAGGAGATCGTCTGAATCCTCCGGAATCGCTGAGACTGAGCTCTCATCTATTGCCTTAACTATCATAGTGTCATTCCACCTTGCAAAAAGAAGTGTTTAGCTAAACGTCTTGTCTGCAGTCTGTACATCCTTTACTTCTTGGGCCTTTTTCTTCAAATAACTCTCAACCCAGTCCGGAGTGATAACCCCGGTTTCAGACAGGTTTGTAAGTGAATTTGCAGACGCATCCCCTGACACCTTGCCGTTGTTCCTTCTTACCTGTCTCCATTTCAGCGATGTGTTGCCGCTCTTTGAGTTGTATATTATTCCCAAGACATCCCGTCCATTCACAAATGTAACGTCCCTTATCTTCTTCAAAGTGACCTTGTCTGCGGCCTCTACGTAAATTGCCCCTAATTTTTCTTCCCTCTCTGCAAATACCTCGGAATCCTCCAGATATGCTCTGGGTGCATATGATCTGCATGTGCTGGAGATGACAAATCTTCTAAAACTTTCCAATGATGCTGGAGTGTTTATTACAACCATTTTGAATAGATAAATCATCCCCCATTTATCAAGCTTCTTGAAAGACTCAATAGGAATTCACTCAAACCATGTCTGCAGGCTGTGATGTAACTATCCCTATGATTAATGATGATGAAGATCTTGAGTTCTGAGCCTGTTTCTGCATCAAATATCGTATCTATTGGGGTTGGCAAGGTGTGTAGACCTCCCAGATGTAAGTCTTGCACTGGTTCTGCCGATGACTGCAGTCAGAAGAAGATATGCATCTTTTTACGCTTTTATTCCAACAATCCATCATCTGCACGGTCTTCCCTGTCAATCTAGTCATCATGCACAGCACATCGGTGCATATTTTTTACAGTATATTGTCGCAGCCAACTGCCGCTTGTTACCCAAAGTCTACATCACGTTTTTGGCTTTGTGATTCGTTCTTTCTTGCCGACGCCCTGAATTCTTCATCATGGTTTTGGGGTCCGTGATTGCATTTTACACATGCAATCTTGAATCCGTCTTCGTTTTTTTCATAGGTCTCGCATCCACAAAAACATGCCATGCTTACCGTGTTTTTATAGGCGATATATCTTTTAGGGTCTGACTCTAGATATGCATCTTGCCGTTATTTGTGTGTAATATTTCAAACACATTGGATTTTTGTATATGTTTCAAGGCTGCAACATCCTCTTCTTATTTGCATCATATTGAACACCGAAAGTTTTTGATGCACTTGCATGATTGCCTGGCATCATACTATCTTTTTTTATTTACATGTCGCATCTCTGTCAGAGCTACGCAATCTCTGGATTAATTTTGAATTAGCATTTTTTGCATATCTGATGAAATGTTTTCAGAACATTACACGATGTTGCCTCTTCAAGATCCCAAAAATTGTTTTATGAACAATATATGACACAAGCTGTTTTTAGAATTCGTTATTTCTCATGTGTATGCATGAATTATTCACATAAACAACAACATCCAACAGAAGACTCTAACCAGCAAGAAACTATCTTAATATCTGTCTAATCTTTTCTTACCGCACTCACAGCCAAACTTTGCTGGAGTGGTAAACATGGCACCAACAAGACGCAATAACGTATTTGCCTTCTCAATAACAGCAACATCTTCTTCTTTCATGCTGTAGACATCGTGATATCTGTCAGAACTTCTAACAATTTATACTCAAAGACCTATACGCGACAATTCCAGACGCTTGTGATTATTTTTTGAAGCAGCGCTCGTACATTTCTTTAACGCCATCAGCATAACTCTTACCAAGTACAATGCCCGCACCTTTTGCTTTTTGAGATGCATTGCCTACAACGAATCCATAGTCAGATTCTTCCAGTAATGGTATGTCCAAGTCACTATCTCCGATACCTATTACCACATCACTAGATCCTAATCGGATCTCAGTCTTTAATTTTTCTAGTGCAAATCCCCTGTCAACCTTATCTTGGGCAACATGGTAGGAATTTTTACTTGCCAACACGTTGACCTTTATTTTAGATCTTTTCACATATTTCAAAAATATCAGTTCTGATACGGTTGCTTGAAAAATCCTTTCTGTTAGCCTCATGCCCTGTTTGATGTCTTCTTTAATCTTCTTACATTTCTGTTTCATATATACTGAAATTTTATCATGGTTTGTCCTATCTCCTATTACAAGATATTCCTTGACTCCAAATCCTAGGAGAATGCCGCCGTTTTCTGCTATTCCATATTGTTCGGTTTTAAAATCCATAATATCTTGTCGCAATTGTTCCATGCTTCGTCCTGAGGCCAGGTAAATTCTATGTCCATCATCATTCATGCCATTAAAAGTATCACGTATTTTATGTTGTATTGTTCCTCTTCCTGTTGTCAGCGTACTATCAACATCAAATATAAAATGACAATGTTTTGCCGAAATGTTTTCTTTGAGACCGTTGTCAGGTTGATTTATGCTTACTTTAACAATATTATCTAAACGTTGGAATTTTTTTTGCAATCGGTTTATGGCCTCGCTATTTAAGAAATGATTCTCTGAGTAAGATACTATTACGTGATTGTCATTATATTTTTCAACTTTTCTTATCTTTGGGAAACTCTGTCTGTTTTTATTTATTTTTTTGATGACGGCATTCTCCTTGCCTTTTTTTACTTGAAGCATCGCTTCCAAACTATTACACATCTACAACAAAAGATTATGAAGGTTGTTATTGACTAACTAAAACTTTGAGTTC
>JAKZUU010000048.1:0-11088 GCA_047516405.1 Candidatus Nitrosopumilus sp.
AATGCCAGCAGAAATATACTTTTTCGTGGCCTCAGGACGCAGGCCAGACTGGGCGCAAGTGAAGCAATGATGCCGAAACCGTCTTTTGAGGAGATTCGGCTAGTCGATGTATGCTCAATGCAAAAGACAGAGTGCTTGCACGTTGTTTACGCATAGCGTCTATAATAATTTGATTAAAGAGCCGGACGGTTTTTTCGACTATCGGCAATAATTTTTTGGGAAATTTGTCCGAATCCTTAGTCCGAACACTACATATGGACTGCCATCCGTGCGGCGTTCGGATAGTCTTCTTGTTCCTATTCTTCCTCAAATGCAATATCTGTCCCCGCTGTTCTAGAAAACACGGAAATTGTTCAAAGCATCCAGACTCATGCCCGAACATTCAGTTTTTTCCAATAACGCAAACCTGTGCAAAATCCAAAACATTAAAGACATCAAAATGTCAGGCCTGTACATGCGTAGTATGGAGACTACATCCCTGCAAAACTACGTGATAATGATGATGATGTCGCAACGGTGTGATACGGCTTGCTAGTCCCTGAATGGATTCGTAAGACTAATGTGGACTGGAAGCGTCTCAATGGGAAGCACATGATACGGGCACCCATTGCAAACATCAGATTACTCTTGCGGGATGAAGATGAGCTTGACGGCAACACTCAAGAGCGCTTTGAAGCATGGGCAAGAGGGGATTATAGGGACGTACGCTTTGAGATCGACACCAGAATAGCAAGCGAGATGAAACACGGGGTTGTGCCTGATTATCACGATCTAGAGTTTGATTCGCACAGCAGTGATGCTAATGCTCTTATGAATGAGGGCTATCTGGATGTGGCGGCTTGGACATACATGGGCATGACAGAGTCCATAGGGATGCACTATGAGCTCATAGACGACAGCATGGGCGGTATATGGCCATTCTTTGAGGAGTGCATAGAGAACCTTGGAAAGTGTATTGTAGGCCAGAATCTCTCCACTGACGAAAGGCGCAAACGCGTCCGATATCTGGCAGGCTGGTCGATGGTTGTGTTTGAAGACTTTATGGTGTATTACGACAAAATGTTGGAACAACTATGTGTAGACATAGAAGATCTGGAGATCTGGAAGGGTTTCCTAGAATCTGCATTGGCAAAGAAGGATAATACATCGTATGGACGGAGTTCTTATTTTAAAGGGCATATTCAGAAAAGACACTCACACCTGTTGGAGATAATGGCAAAGGTCGGCACTCGCTGATGTAGACAAAGAATTTATTGCACACGTCAGGCGGCCAGCTGCAGCATACAGGAAATATTAAACGGCAAGCTCAGAGATGGAAGAGAAGGGAAGGAAAAATCGTGAAAGAATCTTCATGATTCTCAGGACGATTCTCTGACCACCATGACAGACTGCACAGCAATTACATCAGACCGCATATGGATTTGGATGCAAGTGTCATCTTACTGTGCAGAGATCAAAATCACAAATGTCCACGAATCAGAAACTAGAATTCACAACGCCGCCAGACGACGGCCGGCACAGGATCACCGCACAACAGTCTGACAGAACCTCCAGTCAGCATTGCATGACTTAAACACGGTTCATCAGTCTGCATGTGCAGTGTTTTGCAGCAGGCCTCTCAGTTCTCTAAAGTTGAGGTGCAAACAGTATTGCAGGATTGTACAGCGTATGGAACATCTGCCTGCACAAAAAAAGCCAAAATACAAAATTTGTTCTCTTGCTGTCTGAAATATATTTAATTTTTATTACCATTTCTGGAATCTGGGTCATTGCCTGATGAAAAACAGTCCAAGCTTACCATTCTGCAGATTGCACTGAGGGGAACAATCATTGCCGTCATCATCACCATTCCCTCAATCACTGCGTTTGCCCTTGCCTGGATAGTTTTTGACAATCTGCTGCATGCCGTCATTATAGGCGGCATAATCCACTTTATCGCAATGGGGTTTTCTCTGAAAATTTCCAAGAAAATTCTTGTTAGAAAATGACGCCTATGGATAAATATTTTATCTTGTTGTTATAATTTATTTCAAATATAATGTCCCATTCTGTAATTGAAAATGATCTGATCTCCGAAGTTCGGCTGGAGCCGATTCAAGCCAGAGTGTATCTGCTAGTCACATGTCATGGAAAGATGTCTGCCCAAAGCATTGCCCAAAAACTAAAGATTTTGCCTGCCGATGCCAAAAAAGCCTCCAACGACCTGATGGACCTTGGCGCCTTTATTGACATCTCAAAGACAGAGTTTGAGGCCATGCATCCCAGATTTACGGCAGTCAACATGTACAGAACGATGTGCAGACGCCAAAACATCGAATTCAAGCGAAACAAGATTGTTGACAACATCGGGGCAGTTCTGGAAAAATCATACGATGATGCAAGGACTAAATAATCCTATTAGCGAATTTACAGCATTGGATACTGAAAACTGCAAACACCAGCCGGTCTATTACGGCGTGGTGAATATCAACATAGACGAGAGAACTATCGGCTCAGTTGATGTGTGGCGTTGCGGCGTCTGCAAGAAACGGTTCTGTGAGGAGAAGCAGCTTGGAATTGAAGAGATTGCAGACCTAGTCGGGATGCCAAAGATTGACCCTGATGCAAAATGGGGCGTAACTGTATGCAAACTACAGCAGGACAGGCACAAATGGAAACTGGTAAGACTAAAAGAGTCAGGCGAGATCAAACACGAATGTCTGGACGAAAAAATTATTCCTTTAAAAATTGACGGTTTTAAGATTAAAGACGATACCCATTGGAGCTTTCTAATCGACGAGAACATCAACAGAGCAGTCGAAATCTGACTTTGCTATGGACCTGCTAGTTCACATCAACAACATTCATGGAAGCCAGATGGCAGCAAAGATTACAGGCAATTTTATCATAGATGAGCACGAGTTTCGTTTTACTGCCATCGCATTCGGCAGGATAGGGGGGCAGAATGTTAGCGCAAAGCTCTCACAATCCACTGAAAACGAGCTGAAAAAACTGGGGTATGATGTTGATGAGGTTATCTTGCAACTGCAGAGAAATCTGCTTCAAGGAGATCTTACACTTCCAAAAGGACTCAAAAAAGAGTCGTTTGTTGACGACTAAAACTCTGCGTCCTGCAGCGCATTGGCACACAGGCAATCCCTGTCTTTAGGAATCTCGTCTATGAGCTGTGCTAGTACGCGCTTTGTTCTCTCTACATTCTTTGAGAGTGTCTCCAAAACTTCTTTGGCAGTGACAGGTTTTTCAGCCCATACATCGTAGTCTGTGACCGTTGAAATTGAGGCATAGCACATCTGTGCCTCCCGTGCCAGTTGGCATTCTGGAACAAGCGTCATTCCAATAACGTCTGCATGCAGCATTCTGTAAAATTTTGATTCTGCCCTAGTTGAGAACCGCGGACCCTCGATGCAGACATATGTACAGTCCTTGTGCATCTGCATATTCTGATTTTGTGCAACTTTGAGAATTGATGACTGCAGCTCCGGACAGAAAGGGTCTGCCACCGAGATGTGAATGACCCTTCCATCCTCTGAAAACGAGCCGTCTCTTGATTTTGTGAAATCCATAAACTGCGTTGGCAGTGCAAAATGCCCCGGTTCTATCTCTTCTTTGAGGCTTCCGACTGCCGATGGTGCTACGACTCTTGTAACTCCCAGCTCTTTGAACGCCCAGATGTTTGCCTTAAAGTTAATCATGTGTGGCGGAATGCTGTGTTTTTTACCATGTCTTGGGAGAAACGCGATCTTTCTATCATTGAATGTGCCAACTGTTATCATGTCTGAGGGTTTTCCAAAAGGCGTGTCCATGTCTACCTCGTGTGCATCCTCAAGTAGCCCTGAATCATAGATTCCGGTGCCTCCAAAAATTCCAATCTCTACGTCTCTGTCCCTCATCAGTACTTCACCAGTGATTTACATGCATAGTCGCCAATTTCTTTGCTTCCGTCAAGTGCTGTGAGTTCAATTATGAATGCAAATCCTGAAATTGTTCCGCCTGCCTTTTCAACTAGTTGCGCAGATGCCTTTGCCGTCCCGCCTGTTGCAAGCAGGTCATCGCAGATAACGACCCTCTCGCCTTTTTTGATTATATCTTCTTGAATCTCTATGGTGTCTGCTCCATACTCAATCGTATACGACAGTTTTATCGTCTTTCCAGGCAGCTTTCCTGCCTTTCTGACCATCACCATGCCCTTGTTATACCTTGATGCCAAGATTGAGGCCAAGATAAACCCGCGAGACTCAATTCCTACAAACACGTCTACATCCTCTGGATGAAAGAATTTTGAAAATTCATCTGCCATAAACGACATTACTGACGGATCCCTTAGCAGCGGACTAAAGTCTCTGAATACTATATCTTTTTTGGGAAAATCCTGACAGTCTGTTATTCTGTCTTTGAGATTCATAATATTGGCACAGTCAGGAAGAATAAAATTGTTTGAAACTATAGTGAAGAAGAAAAATTCATCGGTCAAATAAATCAAATCACGGTTTTATATTTTAAAAATTATTTTTAATAGATACGGACAAGCAAGAAAGAGATGATCTAAAAAAAGCGTACAAGAAAGAGAAAGATCCCAGAGTCAGAGCACGAATTCTTGCAGTAAACATGGTATGCAACGAAGGTTTCAAGATAAACGAAGGGCCACATGTCTTATGCAATGCCCCGACTGGGTTGGACTTTGGATACAACGCTTCAATACGGATGGCCTTGATGGACTCTGAGATCTCCTGCGATCTGGCAGACTGCCAAATTCCGCTCCAAGAAATGAACAAAATAATGAAACAGGCGCCGCAAACACCGATGATACCTGCAATACTTTATCAACAAATATTCCAGAAAACAAGAGTGAAACTACACATGACATATGTCTGAGAACTGATGCGCAAATATGGCTTGTCATCAAAACGTACAACTCCCATTCACATAAACGCGGTCAGTAAGGAGTTTGTAGAGAGATGGCAAAAGAATTTGAATAGACGTATTTCGTGCCTAGAAGCACAAGGATTTACCTTTGTTGTAGAGGACGAATCGTTTTTTATACGTGACAGAACTGAAGGATGCAGATATTGGACTCGATAGGTACACCTGTCAGTTCCCTACGTTGGAAGTCATGATACCGTTACTGCATACGGTTCACTTGCAGCAGACGGCAGACAGTTTTTCAGGACGTGCGATCGCCTCAACGCAGCAACATGGTAAAGTATCTTAAATCCACGTATCGATATTTTGGAAAGACTGTGGTAATAGTAGACAGGGCATCACCTCACTGCGCAAAACTAGTCAAAGATTTGTTAAGAGAAAACAAAGAGATTAAGATCATCTACCTGCCAAAAGGATCACCGTATCTTAACGCCGTTGAGAAATGCTGGCACAGGGCCAAACAAGCATTATCTGTCTCAAAACATTACAAGACAAAGCATGACATGTGGCATAGCATATCTGAATATCTCAGAACGACCCTACACTCTCTGGACATCAAGAAGTATCTTGCCAGAAGATTCGAACATGTCCTGACGAACTTTTAATCGTCACTATACGGTATGGTGAAAGTTGTCTCGGCGCTGGTTATCCCGTCTGTAACCTTGATTATGTATTCTCCAGGCACGATCTCCTCTGGAATGGGCCATGGCTGCTTTATCTCTCCGTCACTCGTTGAGGTGCCCTTTAGCGTTGCAACCACTTGGCCATCAATTGACAGGATCTGCATCTCTACATTCTGCCCTGCACCAAAGATATGGATGTCCACCGATTTTCCAAACGATGGAGGCAGCGTACCCTTCCTTATCTCAACTATCATTCCTTCTGCAATGTCTTCCAAGATCTCAATCTTGACATTGTCAAAGCTTGACGCTCCCTGTGCGTTGATTGTCCACTCTCCTTTCTGTGCATCTAATGGTACCCTGAACGAATTTTCAGTAATTTTTCCGTTCTTGTCTGCAAATGTAGTTCTGGTCTTTACTATCTCCCCGTCTGGGTTGATCATGTTTATCTTCAAAAGGGAGTTTGATCCCTTGACCTCTCCTAAAATCAGGATTGAGTCTCCTCTGTAATAGTCTAATTTTGTAGTCCTTATCTCAATGTCTCCTGGCGTCAACTTTAGTCCTACTGTAAATGTCTCTGCACTTTGGGTACTGCCCTTACTGACAACTGCAGTGTATACTCCAGGTGAATAGTTGTTTAGTTTTATGGTGTGTACCCCTCGCCCGTCTGGCTGCAGTGTAATTGATATTATATCGCCCTTTGCCTGATCTGAAGAATCAACTATGATCAGATCTATGATCTCTGACTCTTCTCCTGACAGCGTAATTGTGGCAATCTCACCTGACTTGTAGTTTAGTCTGTCAAACTCAAATCTAATTGGCGGTGCAGGCAGCTCTTCCAATCCCACATAAATAAACTCTTTGTATTTTCCCTGACTGGCAATTAATGTGTATGTTCCCTCTAACGTGTTCTGCTCAGTTGCAAAGCTAAATTCTACCGTGCCAAAATTGTTTGTATGCACGATGCGTGAGGCAATCTCATTTCCTCGTGGATCCTCCAATACCAATTCAATTGGCGTATTGGGTATTGCAGTACCGTTGAATTTCATAACCTCTCCGTGACTGTACCTAAAAGTCGTTGGCAATATGACAATTTTTTTGTCTGACTCGATAGCCCAGCCAACTGTCTTGCTTTCTCGCCCGTCAGTAATTATCGCGCTATATGTGCCTAGCAGGCTATCTAATGGTACGATTATCGGCTCATCTAACTCCCAATTACCCTTTGCATCTATCTCTGCTGTTCTGGTATTGATAACCTCTCCTTGGCTTGTCATGATTGTGGCAGCTATTGCGCCGCCAGGATCACCTGTCCCAAAAATTATCAGTGACTCCCCACGTCTGATAACTTCCGGAATCCCGTTTACTGTAAGTGGAATGTTTTGCTCAACTATAATCCTGTTAACTACCGCCTCTATTCTCAGACTCACCTTCTTCTCTGCACCATCCTTGCCTCTTACTATGAAATCTGTTCTGTCTGCCTCTTGATCCTCTGGAATTCTTACCGTAGTTATGAAATTACCGTCTTGATCTGTATTAAAAGCGCCAACCTTGTCGTCATCGACGTAAAAGTCAAATCCCTGCGACGCTCCGAAATCTTCACCTACCACCCTGATTAGCGAACCAATGCTTGGCCTTTCTGGAATTATCCTGAATGTAGACTGATCATTGATGCTTAGTTTTATTTCTCCTGTATTATTGGGGTTTATTATTGGCGGTGGCGGGATCGGCGGTGTAGGTATATGGCTTATGATTGTCCTTGCAAGGCCGATTACGTTTTCCTCACCGTCCAACGCCTTCCAATTAATGTATTCGACAGGCGTGCTGGTCTTTACTCCAAACTTTACCGACTTCCCTGTCTTGATTGGTTCAGGTGATGTAAAGATGACTACACCTGCTGAGTTCTTCTGTGCAGTCCACCCGCTCTCTGTCTTAAATGACTCAAAGTCGAATCCCTCATATAGCCAAATTCTAAAAGTGGATATCTCTGCATCTGCATCATTTGTCAGTTCCAGTATTACCGTCTCCTCTAACCCAATGCTGTTGACTGTGGCCTCTTGAGCATATACATCTGATGGTAGCACAGCTAGCACTGTTATTGAAAATAGCAATACGGGTGCAATAAGGAAAATTCCTCTAATCGAGGATCTACTCATGTACATCAAACTCCATGTCTCTCACTTAAACCTTAAACCTTTTGTTGTGTTTTTCTGTCTGCTGTCGTCTTTTATAAGGAGTTTTCCTAAACTTTATAGTTTTCTTTTTTGAAATCTATCAAAATCTGATTTTGTAACGATATTCTGATACTCTCTGATTCTCTCGGCAATCAGTCTGTATAGTGTCCTGAACTGATCCTTTGTCTTGTCTGATATGAAACCTGCCTCCCCCAGGGCGATCTTTTCACAAACATATCTTGTAATCTCCTCATTGTCAAACTCGTTCCAGTCATCGTCCTTGTGATCATGCCATATCATCTTTAACCTCTCCAGCATTCCCCTGCCATCTTTTGACAGGACATCTTGGGGAGTGATATTTGAAAAATCCTCGTATCTCAACTTTATCTCATAAGTCTGGTTTACCGGATACAGGTAATCCTCAAGGGCGATGTACTCTTCAATTGATTCCAGCTTCTTTCCGCCCATCTCAAACAAGATGATCTGCAGCGCTGAAAATTTGTTTGAGATCAGCTGGGTTGAGATCTGTTTGGACTCCTCGGAGTCATCCAACAGAACAAACGTCTTGTAACCGTGATTCCTATAAAATATTGCCAAGGGCAAAACCGAATTTTTGCTATATGCTGCAACAACGTTAAGCGGGTTCATCGAGATGTTTGGGTCTTGCAAGAACTTGTCAAATGCGTTAAGATACATAGCGTCAGACATTGTCTCTACAATAATTATCGGTCTGGAGTTTGTTCCTATCTCCCTGTCTACAATAGACTCAACTTGGCCTCTGCACAACCCATACAAGATTGGCGTCAGCGTCTTGTCGTCTGCATTCCAGTAGTCATAAAATATTCTGCTGAGGTGTTTTCTCTTGTCTAGCTCAACTACAAGCAGGTTTCCTGGGGTATAGTCAAATATCATAAATGGCGAGTGCGTTGCATACAAGACCTGGTTTGATCCTGCCAAGTTCTTCAGCAAGTCTGAGATTCCCATCTGCTGGGTAGGATGTAAGTTTCTTGCAGGCTCGTCCAGTAACAGTATTGCCTCTTTTAGTTCTGCCCTCTGTGTCTCTGCTGCAAAATTCACAATAAACGAGAACGTCCACTTAAAGCCCTCCGCCCTCCTGTTTAACAGCCCCGTGTTTGTAATGGTCCCGTCCTTGTGAACATCTGAAATTACAACGCTCATTATGTTACCGGGATTGTACCTCAAATCAACATGGATGGGATCCCCCTTCCATGCGGGATTTAATTTTTTGCTTAGTCTGTTGCTTGCGGCGTTTAAGAGTTTGATGCATTTTGAGGGGCTGTTTTTTACCATGTCCAGCTCTCTTATGTCAAGCTCTGCCAGGTAGAAGAGGTTTCTTACTGTCTCTGCCTTGTCAAACTCCTCGACGTATTCAATCGAGTCTGTTCGCTGGACCTGCCGTTCCCTGAGATATTCGTTGAGATTAATGTTGCCATAAATTTTCTTATAGTCCGAAAAATAAACAAATCTTGGATGCATATCTGACGCAATAAAGTTTTGCAGTGCTATCTTTTCACTGTGTCCACTTAGAAGGTTCACAAACCTGTTTTCCGGATCCTGATAGATTTTTTCCCACTCTTCAATGACCTTACGCTCCTGAACGGCTATTACGTGAAACTCGTTGCTAAACTCTGCCATCTCTCTTTCAAACGTCTCTTTGTCTTTTGGTATACCGCCCTCAAAGAATGTCGTGTCTACCTGTATTCTCAGGTGGTTTGGAATGGCGTCCAGGAATTCAAAAATCTGCCTTGAAAAATTCTCCCATGAGTTCAGTCCCTTGCTTTCCCCATCATCAAGTTTAATGTCTTCAAACTCATACTGGATTTTTGCATCCCGATTTGTTCTAACCAGTTTAATGTTTCTAATCTCTGGCAAACCCGGAAACTTCTCTTTGATTATACTGGTTTCATGCCAGCTTAGTTCAAAATCCCCTTCTGCCAGTCTTACCTCTTCTTTTAGTTCTTCTACCATCTCATCACACAAGTCCAACTCTGAAATTTCTTCGTCTCTGTTTAACAGCGTCAACGCCTGAAGAATCGTAGTCTTTCCGCTCTCGTTTCTCCCTACAAAAGCTGCTAGATCCCCTACCGTAATGTCGCCGGAATCGTGAATACAACGATATGCCATTACTCTGAATTTTCTAAGTCGCATCTAACGATACTTGGTTGGCTCCGATTTAACTTATTCGTCAATAACTTTGCCCCAATTTTTATTAAATAGATATAAGGGAATTATGCCCCTTAAAATAAAATGGTTACATCAAAGGTCATCATTGTATTTGTACTTCCTATCATATTTTCAGTAATACTGGGCTCAGCTGTATTAAACGGCATACTTGAGAAGCCTGACAGAGAATTACATCTGTGGCCGACATCTTCCTCTAATACTACAACCCCTGTTATTGAAAATGGCGCTGTTCAGGGCAGCGGCGCAATTACGATAACTGGACTCCTAGAGGAGTATTCTGCTTTGGAGCCTGTTGAGGTTCAACTACAAATCACTGATCCGTCCTTTGATTGCGGAGATCTCTACATTACAATTTATACGTCAAGTGAAGACATGGTGATTACCCAGAGTGGATTTTTCACCCAATGTTTTGAAGAAGACGGTTTGACCCTTCCAATTGGAGACAATTTTTCTGAGGTTATTGATGTCCCTGGGTCTTATGTGGTGGTGGCAGAGATGATCTCAGAAGAGCTAGACACCATATCTGCAAGAGGAGTGTTTACTGTTAAATAGGAATGAAAGAGCTTGATAAATAAGAAGATGAATGTAAAAAGGACAGTGACTGTTTAATGAGAAAAAAAAATGATGCTTTAGTTGAGAATGAAGATTCAGGCAAGGAAACGATTTCCGATTTACCAGCAGCTAATAAAGTTAAAGGTGGACTAGATAAAAAAACACCAACAGCCCCAACCGATAAAAAGCCAACTAAAAAATTAGCGGCAACAAAGAAAGATAAAAAACCAGAAAAGAAAACCAAAGCCAAATCCGACAAAAAGAAGACGACGACGGCAACAAAAACTGACGCAGCAGCCCCAGCCGATAAAAAACCAACTAAAAAATCAGCAGCAACAAAGAAGACCAAAAAACCAGAAAAGAAGACCAAAGCCAAATCCTACAAAAAGAAGACGACAGCGACAACGAAAACTGACGCGGCAAAAACAAAACCAAAACCATCCAAAAAAACCGCAAAAAAAATTGTGGTAAAACCCGTCAAAGTAAAAAAATTAACCAAGAAAGAGCTGGAAGAAGCTAAAAAAGAAGCTGAAAGAACACTGGAAGAAGAGTTAGAAGAACAGCTCTCCGATGAGGAGATTGAAAACTTTCAAATTGAGAAAGTCGACATGGAGCGCCTG
>JAKZUU010000049.1:0-2511 GCA_047516405.1 Candidatus Nitrosopumilus sp.
TTGAGATGCTGGGCAATCCGACCGCCCTCAAGTTTACCATACGGGGCAGTGATGTCCTAGTTCAGGGTACAAGCAAGTGAGATCTTCGCGTATGCCCAAAGTTTGGATTCAAACCCGATCAACCGATTTTGCAGAAGAACCAAAGCACGGTAAAGGTTAAATTTCAACTCTACTGTTTTTAGATGGTATCTTTTTCTCTTGTATAGTCTAATCAATAACCTTGCCATGCCTTTTCGTAGCTGTTCTGGGTTTTTACAGAATACAAAACCTAGTACAAAAAACGGATATTTTTTAGCATGTTCAGGTTTGTTCAACGATACGCTGCCGAATTCGTCCACGTGAATTGTAAAATTAGACACAATACCATATTATGGCACGCTCGTAAAAATCCTATTTTGCAGCAACATGATACGACGATATTCCGTATAACAGAATAATTCAATACGCATATTGTGTTTTGTGAGGGACATATTGTTTTATAAAATTTCTCCAACTGTATGCAATACGTATGGATTGTCAGCACACAGCCCCGATACGGCCTGCAGGACATCGAGTCGATTACGGGACATACAGGCAGTGGCTGCCGTATATCTGATAGCAGTTTGTAAAAAGCAGGTAAAACGCCAATATTGAAAATGTTCCAAATACGGCAAAAAAAGTGCGAGGCCTCATATTCTTGATGTATCTTACAATATTCATACCATTAGAGTGATGTCAGGCATTAAAAACCTGATTCAAAATGTTTAAACTGACAAAGACAGGCCAGATAATTACCGTGGCTGAGAAGATTCAATCAGAGATCCAGGAATCAGGCATCTCAATTATCGAGCTGATTGCGCATTTCAGGGAAAAGTGTAAAATTTGCGGACACCATAGAATCATGCACGACCACCTGGGCGCATGTGAGGGTGTGATGAACAAGCCGTGCACCTCTGGCTGTGACACCTTCAAGGCAGAATAAACGCTCAATTCTTTAATAACATGCCCCCTGTAAAACATCTGTGAGTTCCTCCAAAAAAACAGGTGAGAGGATATATCCCTTGGGATACGAGCCTGAATGCATCCCCGAATCCACAGATCACGATATACGAAACCAGCTGCTTGACTTTATTTTAAAGACGGTACCCACACATGTGGTTGACACTGATCTCTTTACCGTTATGGCAAACAGGCGCTCTACAAGAAAATTCTCAGACCAGATGGTGGAGACTGTAAAGATAGACAAAATTATTGCAGCAGCTGATACGGCACCGACGGCAGGGAACTATCAGGGATTTGAGATATTTTACATAAAAGGCCCGGACAAGAAAAGGTTGCTAGTTGAGGCATGCAACAGGCAGCCGTACGTGGATGCCCCGGTCGTACTGGTCTTTTGCAAAAACCCATCCAGGGTAAAATTTGATTTTCCAGACTACATCCTCAAAAAGTTTGCAATACAGGATGCAACTCTTGCCGCAGGATACTCCCAGCTTGCAGCCCACGCCTTGGGACTTGCATCAATTTGGATAGGAATGTTCGATGAGCGAAAGGTGATGGACATCATTGAGACAGAACTCATACCATCCTCCGTGCTGTGTCTGGGCTACCCAAAACAGACCAAATTTCCAAAACCAAGACGGCATCTAAAGGATCTGGTTCATGTAAGATGGTAGCACGACAACAGACGGATTCCCGGCGATACTCCATATTTAAATAATAATGTATTGCACTTTAATTTATGACCGATGCATACGTAATGCTAAACTGTGAGCTAGGCTCCGAGGAAGGGATCATAGAACAGTTAAAGGAACTTGAATACGTGGTGGATGTCTTTGAAACCATCGGAACCCATGACATGCTGGTAAAACTGCAGGCAGAGAACTTTGAGACGATACGGGATACAGTCTCCAGAAACATCCAGAAGCTAAAGAATGTGCGCTCTACTGCAACCTTGATAAAAAAAGATAATTAGGATCAAGGCCCTAATCCATGTAGATGCCTGATGAAAAGACCGAGATCGACAAGATAATTGACAGCATGATTACAAGCAGCAACGACCTAGTTGACAGCCTCAAGACCGTCCTGCCGGACTCTTTTTCCGAGTCAGTGGCGATGTTTCACGAGTCACACATTGCAAATCTCAAAAAGATAAAAGAGTTTCTTAACAAATAACTGCGATTCTCAGATGCGTTTAGCCTGATTTGTAAAGATATAGCGTCTTTGTTTTTGCAGATGTTTCTGCAATGTGCACATTACGTATACAGATGACATGCTGTTAAGACAGTTAGTTGCGCCTGTAAACTCGTCGCGCAAAGTCGGCTTTTGTCAGGTGGCAGGTCTCAAAGAAGATATTTCTGAACTTCTAGCTGACCATTTAGGCTGCCAGAACATGGTGCCTGTGCTTGAATTTTTTTTTTTGTGCTGCTCGATATTCACAACAGACACACACAAAGCACTGCAGTCATTGTTGTCTTGATATGCTTACGATTTTCAGTTTGCTGAAATTACGGCATATCTGCAAACAGGTGTAAA
>JAKZUU010000050.1:0-18773 GCA_047516405.1 Candidatus Nitrosopumilus sp.
TGCTGTTTTTGTGGCCCGACTCGTTGAGCTGTGTGCACCAGAATTTTACCGAATCCAGTTCCAATACGCGCCCGTACGGCGAGACTCTTTGGAGTATTTTGTGCGAGCGTGCATATCGGATTCCATTCTCAGCCTTGGACTTGCCTGCGCTTTTGAAATGCTCAAATGTCACGTACCCCTCGTGGGGAATCATCCCTAATACCTCGGCAATACCGGGACTGGTGTCGAGATCTGTCGGTTCCACAGGACGCAGTATTTTGTAATATGTGGTCATAATCTAATACCGCCATTGTAATATAAGGCCAAAAATAACCCACACTAAATTCTTAATTACCCTCCCGTCCCTTCATACATCATGTCATACTCTGAAAAACCGCTTGTCGGCATTATCATGGGCTCAAGTTCTGACAGCAGGGTCATGCAGGCAGCAGCCCTGATACTTGACCAGTATAACGTTGCGCACGAGGATCAAATTATATCGGCGCACAGAACCCCTTCCCAGCTGCCAAGGTACGCAAGACATGCAGAGAGCATGAAATTCAGCGTAATAATTGCAGGGGCAGGAGGGGCAGCACACCTACCGGGAATGATCGCATCACATACCACGATACCTGTCATCGGAGTACCCATACTTGTATACAATGACAAAGGAGACCCAAAGAATGACACCGCCAAATCTTCAGCGTTTGGAGGCCTGGACTCGCTGTTATCAATAACTGAGATGCCCTCAGGCTCGCCTGTTGTGTCAGTTGGAATCAACAAGGCAGGCAATGCAGGCCTGTATGCAATGAAGATGCTTGCAAACCAGTTTCCCGACCTAAAAGACACGCTTGCAAAGCACAAATCTGATCAATACAACTCTGTCGTGCAAGAGTCAAAACAGCTAAAAAAAGACGGCTTGGTAAAGTTTGTCAGCAAAAAGAACTCAGGTCAATAAAGTAAACGCTATGCCTTTTTTTGCCAGTGCTGCAATCAACAACTCTGCCTGTTCCCTGCCTTGAGTCTCAAGACTGAGTGTGACTCTTGCAGCACCTGCATCAATCTCTGAGCTTAACCTGTCGTGTACGACCTCTACAATATTTGCATTGGCAAGCGCTATCTCATCGACGATTCCCTTAAACGCCCCCGGCCTGTCAGGCAGCAGTATGGACAGTTTTAACAGCCTTCCCATTGCGGCAAGCCCCTTGTCCACTATCTGGCCCAAGAGGTACATGTCCACATTTCCTCCCGCAAGTATTGCCACAATCTTTTTTCTGGCACCGTTATCGTTTATGACGCCATTGTGCTCTTTTGTAATAAGATACGCCAGGCTTGCAGCACCTGCAGGCTCTACAACAAACTTCATCCTCTCCATCAAAAGAAACATTGTTTTTGCAATATCCGTATCATCCACCAGGACTATGTCGTCTATCAACTCGTTGATTATTGCAAATGTCAGCTGTCCTGGAACTGTGACTGACAGGCCGTCGGCAATTGTTCGCTTGTCATTTGACCTGTCATCGTAATTATCATTGCTGGAACTGATCACCCCGCTTTTAAACGAGTTATACATTGATGGGAATGAGCTTGACTGGACCCCGATAACCTTGACCTGCGGATTGTGCTCTTTGATTGCAATCAATGTGCCTGCAGCCAGTCCCCCGCCGCCGATTGGAACATAAATCTCATCAACATCTGGCAGGTCCTCCAGTATCTCAAGACCAATGACGCCCTGCGCTGCAATTATCTGTGGATCATCGAAGGCATGTATCAGTGTGGCTCCGCTCTCTTCTGCGATCTCCTTTGCCTTCATAGACGACTCGTCATAGTTTACGCCCTGCAAGATCACAGTTGCACCATAGCTTCGTGTCGCTGTCACCTTGGCAGGGGATGCATTCTTTGGCATTACAATTGTACATGGTATCTTTTCAAGTGATGATGCGTACGCCACCCCTTGGGCATGATTCCCTGCAGATGCTGCAACAACCCCGTATGATTTTTCCTTCTCAGACAGCGATCTGATCTTAAAGTACGCACCGCGAATTTTAAACGAGCCTGTCTTTTGCCTGAACTCTGCCTTCAAGTACACATCAGATGCAGCAAGCTTGCTGAACGTGGGTGAGTGTATCAGTGGCGTCTTTTTTATGTGATCGTCCCGCATAGAGTCTGCCTTTAGTATGTCATCATATGTAGGATTCATAAAATTTTATTTCATGTGCTGTATTTGTCTTCTTCTATCCATTTGGAGCGGTATGCGTAAACCCGTCATCGAACAACAACGTGGCTACTAACTCAAAGCACGGTGCAATTCGTCGAGCTGTCCTAGTATGCCATTGCATGTGGCATCAGAAATTTTTCGGGGGTCAAAGAGTCCCTGACGCGTATCGTCGTTTTTTACATGCTCAAGATCCAGTGTTGCAAGGCATCCTTCCTCGCCGGAGACCAATCTTGGGTCATCAATCAATAGATGTGTGGTCTGATACGTCTCAACTAGCAGTGAATCCAGTTCTTTGATCAGTCCGGTCTTTTTTTCAGAAAGTGCCTGGAATGTCTTGTCTGAGTCTCTTTGAATCTCCTCTGAGATCTCTTCTCTGAGTTTATCATTTTGATAAAATATCTCAAAGAGTTTTTGATGATCCATGTCTTTGTAGCCCCTCTCTTTTAGTTTTTTTAATGCAAGCTTGTCTATCTGATCAGAGACAGCACTTTGCTTGTCTTTGGTCTTATCAACTATATGGGATAGCTCCTTTTGTACCTCCATAACACGCTGTGTTGGCTTGTAGTACAGCAGGACATGAAACTGCAGCGACAGGTGTCCTGACAAAATGTAGTTTCCCTGCCTTGTCTCAAACTTTGTAAAGACTCTTCGAAGATCAGCGTTTTTTGACTCTGAGACGTTCTGCGTGGACCATCCAGCATCGTGCAAAGAGCTGTTTATCTTCTCAAAGAAATCCCGTACCAGTTTTGGATCGAATGTCTGCTGTTCTGTAACTGTAGAATCACCTAGCATGACCTTGGTTTTTGACATCTCTGTTAGATGCATCATTTTAGAGAGGTACAAATCTGCAATCGACCTGTTTTTTTGGTTCAACGAGTCTACGAATTGGCTTGTTGTCCGCATGCCCAACCGCATAAAGACAGTACATCAGACCGTGCCTTAAACCTTCATTCCGGCATGTCTTTTAGATTGATTCTTTGATAAAAGATGGCACGATTTGGTTTTGGGATTGAGTGAACAGATTTGTAAATGGTGGTTTTTTACTAGCAAAGAGACTTCCCCAACGTACGCTTGTACGAGATAAAATATTGCCCTAAAGATGCGTATTTTGAGGAAAAATTTCTTCTACATGCGGTTATTTTTTGGATTGATGGAACCGTGGCCGATTAAAAGTTGTTTAATTCTGCATCTTATAATACGTGACAACCCGTTCCAATGCTGCATCCATGTGCTGCAAAGGATCGGCATGAAACAGTTGTAGAGTGCCATGCTCACTGCTGGCCACTATGATTATACGAGTAGCACGATATTTTTCCTCGACATGCTCGTTCCACATCTGTGCATACAACGACCCTTGCTGAAATGGATCCTCCATCCACATCTCTGCCTGCGGCCTGCCCTTGGTCTTGTAATCTATGACGCATGTCTGGCCGTCAACTGTCCCGATACAGTCTATTGTTCCTGCCAGTTTCAAGGAGCTGGAAAATACCGCCTGTTCCAGAGCATATACATTTGAGACGGTATCGAGGAACGGTCTACAGTTTAGGTGATGTGCCGTTCCAAACAGATTGTATTGTTCGTTTAGTGGCTCGGTAGGAATTGGCAGACCGTGCCTACGCGCCTGATATGTGTTATTGAGCAGATGGGTGGCAGTTCCTATGTCTGCGGCCCTATTTTTTATGTGTTCGGCAACGTCGTACCCAACGCGTTCCTGCCATTGGCTCAGCATGTTTTTTTTCTCATCTGTACTGGTAGCTCCCAGTATCGTAGTAACAGATGGGAATAATCCAAAATCAGTGTCGTAAAAATGCTTGCCGTCTGTCGGCTTTAGAACGCAGCGTGGGAGTCTTATCACAATAATGCAGATGTGCAGTTTAATAAAAACCACTTGGGGGAGGGGGTTTATCCAGTCACTTAAGACCAAGAACAGTGACAGACCGCTTAGTGCATGTGTAACGTCTGCTGCTGCATATCACGTCCCACAAAGGCGATCACACTACACACCTAAGAGATCAGATTCATGATCTCGTTTGCGATATAATGCTTGTTCTGTTTCCTAGAATCGCCACGCATCAGGATTCCAGATTCCACCAAACAAGTTATAGATCTTCTTGCAGGAGGATATCCCATTCCAAGACATCTTGCGGTAGCAGGTACGCTGATCACTGGGGTGGCAAGTATTGTGTCAAGCAAGGCAATAGCGCTTTTTGGAGTCTTGGATTCCATCAGCTTTGTCTTATATGCGGTTCTTAGTTTGAGCAGATCATCCATGATGTCAATGGCATCATTGCCGCATTTTATTACGCCGATAAGAAAGAACTTTATCCATTCCTCCCACATGTCTTTGGCGTACGTTTTGCAAGCACTCATAGTACTCTTTCTTATGTTCTTCAAAGTGCTCAAGTAGAGAAGCAGTATTTGAAGCATATCCTTCCTTGCAAGGATCAGCGGGATCATCAATCGTCCTATCCTGCCGTTTCCGTCTTCAAACGGATGAATTGATTCAAACTGGTAATGAATCAGCGCGCACAGCACTAGGACTGGTGTCGTCTGGAGATCTTTTCAAGAACTGCAACATCTCTGATAATAATCCATCCAGTAGGTGTGCAATAAGCGGTACATATATCACATCCTGAATCCTAGCTGTCGTGTCAATCCAATTCTGAATTTTTCGGAACTTGCCCCGTACCTTATCATGTCCTCGTACACCGCGCAAGAGAATGCTATGGGCATGTTTTAGCATGTCCGCATCTATTTCGCAGCCGTCGTCCACCTGTTTGAGGCAGTCCTGCAAGACCTTAAAATAATTGATTGCCTCTCTTATTCGTATCCCTTGTTGGTACTCGTCTGATCCATGCTCGCCGAGTTCAGATTGGAACGCGTCTATTACAGATGCCTGCGTTCCCTCAATGCGCGAGCTGTACACTGCCTCCTTCATCATATATGGACAAGTTATGAGATACGGATTTGGGATGACCCTTCACAAGCCATCCAAGATCCCCCCCCCCATGCGCCTCTGTTATGAACTCCATTATGGAATTGTAGTTGACGGTAGATGGCAGATTGTACGGCACAAATACCTGAAAATCGCCCTGATCCTCAAAACCGGCCAGCAAGAGTGTCAACATCTGGGTTGCTCAATCAGTATTTCATCCGGCAAGCAAAGTGGCGCCGGTTGTACGCTCATGTAGGTAGTTAGGAACAGTATCGAGCATGTATAGGCATAGTATGTATAAAACAATGGTTTCATGCAATTACATCTCTCATTACTGTCAAAAGTACAATTAGAAGCAACATAATTGTATAATTTACTTGTTTTGTACAATAAGACATGGACATACCATATCTGCAAAGATCAATCTCATCAACCAAGCATCTGTGTTAGTTTACCCAGACTTATCTAGTTGTCGCGCCCAGTCTACCGTTTCAGATACGTCTCTGAGGTTCTGTAACATTACGGGATCCAAGGTGGAGTGACATGTACGTCCATGTCAATCCAGATGCCCGTCAGTAATTACTGCCGTTCCCACCCGAAGATGTATGGTTTGCCGGACTTTCTCGTGGAAGGCCGTCTGGCGTTGTTCTGCAACAGATCCTTCTGGCACAGAAGAGACCGGCCCGAACTGAAGAAGAGGCAGTCTCCAAGCAACAACCCTGGATGCTGGATGAAGTGCATGGAGAACAACAAGAAAAGGGACAAGAAAGTCATCCGTATTTTGAGGGGGCACAGGCAACCGTCCTGTGTCTGCAGGATATGGACATGAGGAAAAGGCCAGAGTGGTGTATGTATGTTGGGAGTGGATAAGAAAAGTGCTAAAAAATTGGCAGACAGCAGACATGCGGGAGTAAAACTGTTAGTGCGGTAATCTATTTCATAAACTGACCTTAAAAGTTGCGTGGCAAAGGACAACGTATCTTCTGCACGTTTCTTGTCAGGATCTTTAATTTTGTGGTTTGACTTGATGCCATTGTTTCTTATAACATCAACCCAACTTGACGGTAGGAGAGTTATGCAGTCTCGTTGTTGAATGTAATCAACATATGAAATAAAGCCCGGTTCCTGCACTTGCCACTTTGCCAACAGATACGCTCATCGGCATTTTCCTGCACATTAATTTGCACAATAAAATACAATAACATCGTTAATTGGGATCTCTGTCATACCATCACAGCATCTCAAGTACGAATCATACTTTAACATCTTACAGATTACTCTGTCTTTGAACATGTAATCTAAATCCCCACAACAAAAGTGATTTTGTCCGGATCTTTAATCAAATTACAATGCATGCATCCTGCCGATGACACGCACCGTAATCCTACCAGCAATCAAAAAAAGCAGGTTTTTGCGCAAGGCTTTCCGTCCAAAACCGTATGGCTTTTTGATCCTTGCATCAGGCAAATTCACGAGCACTGCCTGCGCCGGGAGTTGCTACTGTCATCTGTTATGGCGTAGCTGCCTTGCTGCACGATCTCGGACTTGTCTTGCACCATATCAAGCCTGATGCATAAACGGCCACAGACACTTTGCCGTCATGTACGCCCAAAGACACTGCATGTCACCTTTTTCATCAAAATCTAAATAGTAAGAAGAACAATCTAAAATGTGAACAGTTTGAGTATTACATGTGAGAACTGCAACCGTACCATTAAACAGTATTATCATTCAGGTTACAAGGGACAGCGGGGCAAATGCGTGCATTGCAAGATCGATTTTCCTTTGGAGTGAACAAACATGTCAGATGAAAAAACAGATCATATCTCAGATGATAACACAGCAGATAAGAGATCGGAATCCACCAGCGGTATAGTGGACATGCTACTAGGTAAAGACAACCAACAGACCGTGGATTCTGAAACCATGATATTTGACACACAAAAACGCGTCTGGGGTGCGCTGAAAAAAGGCTACGAGTACACAGCAGTAATTGACGAGTCAGATGAATTTTTGAGAAAGAACGTATTCTCAAAGCTGAACATGGCAGTTCTCTATGTGGACCTGGTCGGTTCAACCACAATGACGCTTGAGATGCCGGAGGAAAAGATTGCAATCATCATAAGTTCGTTCGCGCAAGAGATGGCAACCGTAATAAGACAGCATCATGGATACGTGCTAAAATTTGTAGGTGATGCAGTGATTGGATACTTTATTGGAGCAAACGCCGCATCGTATGCAGCAGACAATGCAGTAAAGTGTGCAAAATCAATGATCTCGGTAATTCAAAAGGGCATAAACCCCATACTGGTTCAATACGACTATCCTGACTTGATGGTCAAAATCGGCCTTGATTTTGGCGAGAACATCGTAGTCAGGTATGGCGCGGATGTAAAGAATTCACACGTTGATCTGATGGGACCTGCAATGAATATTGCATCAAAGATTCAAAGTATGGCAAAACCAAACCAGTTCTTGATCGGCGGTGATGTGTATAAATTATTGCATCCGGACTCGCAAAAAAATTTTGTGCAGACGCAGTGGACTAAAGACGAATGGAAGTACCGATCCAGGCTGACAGGTGAAATTTACAAGGTGTTTGAGTTCAAAGAGTAGCAGGCCCATTGCCGTCGTACCGAGATATAGGATCTCACAAGTCGCAGCATGAGAACTGGTGCCGGTCTTATCAGCACATACACGGTATTCGGACCAAAGATCCAGACAAATTTTCCAAAAAATTATTACTGGTAATCGAAAAAACTGTCCGGATCTTTAATCAAATCACTATGCATCTGTATTGTGGGACAAAGTCTCTTGCAGGTCCATATTAATTTTTGAGCCTACTCAGCGAGAAGATTGGCAATAAAAGATATCTTGGCCAAGTCAGCGTTGATATGGCACCTCGTCAAAAAATTAATGCGATCAGCAGGAAAAAATCTGTCGCTTCAAGACAAAATTTAATTTTATCTCTGCTGAGACATGTTGGAACTCTCAGATGTTCCTCAAAAATAAGATCAAGACTCTTCCTGCGTACCCCCCCCCCAGATTCAGAGTACAAGACATCGCCATTCTCAGATAAAATAGATGGCAGAAAACCAAAAACAGTACGGCAGGCATAAAGGATGCCAGATAAGACGGCAAAATCAGGATTTAAACAACGTCTTAAGACAACTGCACCCAAAATCAAAGTTAGGAGACGGCAAATCTTCCATGGCATCAAAACGCAGATGATAAACCACAAATAAGGCAAGAATGCAGTGCATGTATGGACAATTTAACAATGAAGCATCTGCAGGATCTGTATGGGTTGAATCCAGACATTCCGCACCTGGCATTTCAGTTTCCCAGATTGCCTCCAGGCGTGTTCTCAAATTCAATGTTCAGAGTTCGTTCAGACGACGGCCACACTAAAAAGCAATTTTTGGATAAATCCGGCACAATTAATCAGCAATTGCAGGGGTTCCAGCACATGTATCAGCAGCATGCAGCAGGCCTCCTGTCAATGAACTCTACGATTGTCCCTCCAGGACATCCGTTGTATACAAAACACAATACTGTCCAGACACTACAAGCTGAAAATGACAAGCTCTTCAAGGAAAATTTGGAATTGAAGAAGAAGATAGATGCAGACAAGCCCTGATTTACATGGTTTTGGTGGGTCGTATGCCTTAGTGCCGTTTGTAATCTAAATTAATCGTAAAAGTACGAGATCGTCCGAATTGGGAAACAAAATTCTAAAACAAAATCCTTATATTAATTTTAAATCATGTCTTAGAGCATGGAAAAAACTCCCGCAGATAAATGGAACGCCAAACTAGCCAAGTACAGAAAGACAACTCAGGCAATAATAGGACTCTCAAAGAACATCAGATACGCAGGAGTGATAAACGCCTATGGCAGAACGTTGACCGGGGTGATCAGACCGGAACTAAAACCATTGCTAAGCTCAAAACAGATAAGAGACGAATTTTCCATAATATCGACCCTGATATCTCTGAGAAACGACATTACGATAGACACGATAGGAAAGTTAAGCTATGTAAAATTTGAACACCAAAAGGTAATTGTCCTGGCGTTGCAAAAAAAGAACGTTACATACTATGTCACCGTTAACAGAAAAGAAAAAGACTTGGAGAAGATTATCTCCGAGATTAAAAAGACAATCTAGACTGGCGTATATCCTTGGTATCCGCTTGTCTGTTGGGCCTTGTCATCAAAGCACGGCTCAAACAACGAGATCAGGTAGTCATCAGGATCTAAGACTATTGCATGTTTTCCTGCACCTTTTTCAACAATGTCGCGATAAACCTTCACTCCTTTTGCTTTTAACTCTTCGACTGCAGATTTTACATCGCCGACGATAAAACCAATGGTTATTCCATTTTCGATGGAGCCACCAATGTGTTGTGCAGTCAGTGATGCAGGATGCAAACTCAATAAAGCGCCAGATGTGCCCAGATCTATCCAAGACCTTCGCTGATTTCGAATCGGAAGGCCTATGACTTCATGGTAAAACTGTAGGGATTTGTCGATGTCTGCAACTGCCAAGATCACATTGCCCACTTTTTTGATGTTCACATGTATCCTACTTTGAAGTTCTTTAAATCCATTGTCATTGAAGGCTTTTAAGGGCTCAAGCCCTTGTTGCAAGATTTTTAACTAAAAATACGGATGATCAACCATTACACGCCAAACTGCCTGTACTGCTGCCGCACGCTCAAGCAGGCAAAAATACCCAGATTATCTGCTGCAATGCTGGCATCTCTTCTGATATCTGCGATGTCTCTGCAGCCAACTTTTCACAAGTTAGTTTGGTCCACAAAAAAAGATTGAAAATTCATGCGTGGTTAAAAGTATCTGCAAAATCTTCAGCGTCATCTAAATTCATATCATCTTGGAATTCTTTTTCTGAAAACAGTGCCGTCTATGCTGTGTTATAGTTCGTTTGTGTATTGCTTTTGTCCTACAAATGATAATCTGAGAATACGGGTTTTATGGTACATTGGGCGCTGTTTTGATTTACAAGAGTCATTTCACGTAAAACTGCATCTGACTGTTACCAAAGATGCAATAGCCAAATTTGGACAGAATCCAACGACAAACAACACTGTGTTGCTGTAGATGTTTATGCATAAATACAGCAGAATTTGAGCGCAGGAATTTAATTTGTTCTGCAATCCTGCAAGATTAATGTCTTGCAGATCTTGTTGCCAAGCATGCAATACACACATACATCAGACTGATAACTCTGCCCGCATCCGGCTTCTGCGCCCATCGGGCAGACAGGATGTAACAGATGATTTTAATGCACAAAAGACAGATGTGTTAATTCCAGGAAAACCGGCCATCTTTACAGACTTGCAGTCCAGGTCATGTCTTGTATCGATCACTTTCTTTAATGGAATAGACTGCAACATTCATTCAAAGTTTCACATAACAATACATATGCATAAAACATGATTGGGGAATCATCATCCAAAGCATCTCGCCTCGCGTGACAGATTGACTGAAACTTGGATGTCTGCATTTCAGGGCAGCAAGATGGTATGACAGTGGCGTACAACTGATGAAAAATATAGACGCGTGTAACCTGTGTGAAACAGCACAAGACACGTAAAACCAAAAAATGCCTTGCTTGACTCTTTCTAACCTAATGGATAAAACCAATGGCTGATTCGGGATGAAAAAACTGCCATTATACATCTGTTTGAGAGTCTTATAATGCGGCCAACATAATATACAGTTGTTTGAACATTTGACTTCTAGGATCAATTTGGCAGCAGCAGCAACAGCAGCTGCCGCACTGCTCAAAATCAAGTAACATCTGGCGCAGTTAATTTGATCTCACATTACAAGCTTCGATGATCAAGGATCCGCCGTAGAAAGGATTAACGCTGAAATTCGTAAATTATTATTATAGATATAGCGATATAATTTCATCATAATGGATTCAGAAACATTTGGGGTGGAAAAAGGCCATGGAGAGGAAGTCGTAGCTTGGCTAAACCTTCAGGCACAAACTCAATCGATAAAACTTGAAGCCAGACTGTACGGGTATGATGTATCCACTAAGAATTTTGGAGATTTCGAGATGTTTTCGTGGATGGGTGATGTTCATGCTGCACGAAGAATGATTATCAAGGCAAGCAAGAGATTCAAGGTAAAAGTTATCGAGGGAGGCTACAAACCCAAAGAAAAGATACTGACAAGAAAAAAATTTGATTTTGCCAAAGTCAAAAAAGGGGACAAAACCATAGGTCAGTTGGAGTTTACTGCTTCAAGATTCAGAAACAGCCATTGGGAGATCAAAGATGAAGAACGACATTGACGGCCGGATCGTACAGGATGCAGCGAGGATAAAAAATATCGGCATAATAGGGGCAGGAATGCTGGGAAGTGCAGTAGCGCTGCACCTGGCAGAATCAGGATTTGATGTAACGGCATATAACAGAACACGGGACAAGACTCTGCCGCTACGGAAGAAAGGAATCAAAATTGCCGCATCGCCAAAAGAGGTTGCAGAAAACTCTCAACTAGTAATAATAGCAGTAAAAGATGCAAAAGCTGTAAAACAGGTCTCATTTGATGATGATGACGGAATAGCAGATGGGGTTCATGCAGATTTAATTGTTGCAGATATGAGCACCATACCCCCGTTGGAGTCAGAAGAGATCACAGAAAAATTCCAACAATATGACATAGCCAAGCTTGACATCCCGGTAATGGGCGGTCCAAATGTTGCAATCACAGGAGGCCTGCTGATGATGGTATCAGGACCCAAAAAAATTTTTGAGCATTGCAGAGATGTGTTTGGGACGATCGCAAAAAAGATCTTCTTTCTTGGAGAGACACCAGGAGTGGCACACTCTGTCAAGCTAGCCATGAATCTTCAGATTACCATGGCAGCACTTGCGCTATCAGAAGGCATCACACTTGTAAAAAAATCAGGTGTAAACCCCAAGACATTTCTTGAGATCCTAAATTCCACCCATTACAAGACCGGGATGAGTGAAAAAAAAGCATACAATATGATAAAAGGTCAATACAATACAACATTTACCCTTGCAAACCTGAAAAAAGATATCAGCACCATCACACAGACAGCAGACTCTTTGGGCATTAAACTGCCAATGATTACCTGTGCAGAGACATTATACAGGGATGCCGTTGCGCAGGGATTCGGCCAGATAGACTATACGGGAATAATAGAGTACATAAAAAAGATCAATGAATAGCATACTGATAGCATTATGATTGCAGTGTCATGGTGTGGGTATTCATCATCACTTATCTGCACACATGCAGAAAAATCTATCTGTGTTTTCAAACAACCGGCGACATTGGTCACATCACACCGGCAATACTGCCAAAAACAACAATCTTGATTGATTCATCAGCAATCCACATCCATGCGCCATCAGTATGGTGTTTGGCAACGCAACAGCATTTTGCCAATATATGTCCAAACTAAATCTCTGCGCATGTTAGTGTCGCTAACTCCCCAAAATCCAGGACCCAGAGCAAGAACCCAACACCCTGACAGTTTAGTTGACTTCAACCATGGTCTCTGTTCGGTCTACGCCGTTAATCATTTGAATCTGATTTGCCACTTGCTTTATCTCAACTAACGCGTCAACTGTGACTATGGCAACGGCATCAAACTGTCCGCTAGTGGGAAACGAGTCAGTGACGGATGGAACCTTTCTCAATCTGGCAGCAATTAATTTTTTAGGGGACTTGACTAGGATAATTGCCCTTACCATCCTAGATTAACCTCCATTTCCATTAATGTCTCAGTAGTCACAATATACTTGATTTTTTTAAAATCAATGACCATGTTGTGTATCTCCTCAATATTTCCCTGCAAAAGAACGCTGATGTCTGCCCGTCCGGTAACTACCATTATCTGTTTTATAACCCTGTGTTTCTTTTTTAAAATTTCGACGGCCAAATCAACCTTGCCTGGTTTGACCGAAATTAGACATAATGCTCGCATATGTTGTATACATCACCGGATTTGATAAAGATTTCCTAATCAAAGGCCTCTTGAGAGCGGGCTTCTTCAAGATATGCACGCCTTTCCTCGTTAACTTTGTCTTGATCGATTTCAATATCATCGTCAACTATGACTATGCCGTCTCCTAGCAGCAAGTCGCCATCCTCTTTTTTGGGCTTTGCCTTGGATCTTCTCGTTTTGGCCTTTTTCTTTTCATGGGTTTTCTTATCAATTTGTTTTGTACTGGTTTTTTCAGTCATCAATATCGAAAAACAAGAGATTGGCTTCCTTTTAAACATTATGTAAGGCGCATTTTTGCGCCCTCATCAGGATAATCAACTTGTATGACGCATCATACTGCAAGTGCGATAACTGCAGTGTCTGAGATCTGGCCAACCTGTGATTGACAGGCAGTCATGATTCGACGATGCATTTAACACACGGTAGGCAGACGCAGATCTGAAATTAAAAACTGAATAAATTCAAAATCAAGCAAATTAAAAAAGATATACAAACTGCAGTTAGATGAATTGCATCTCTTAGATTAACGCATAAAAGAGATGCGGAAGGAGAACAATTCTTGAAAATAACAGTTGCAGCTGTGCATTGACATCAGAGACGTGATAAGTTCATGTCAGAGATTGGATGTGGTACTAGTGCAACACTTTACTTGTTGTAACCATTATGATGGAAATGTTGTAATTGTAAAGCACTCAATAAAACGTGGCAGATGACAGATCTGTTTATACAAAACACAAGATGTACATCTGATCTGATACAAGCAGAAGATATTTCAGGATGAACAAGAAACTACCATATTGCAGTTTCACATGCTGTTGCTGCAGCAGCAACGGCAGCAACATGCACAAAATAACTGCAAAGAGAATCACAACGGCGTGCAGTCAAATCTTATCTGACCGTCAGAAGATAATCTGAATGAGAAAACTCAAAAATCCAAAACAATATCTGCAAAAATAATTGACTGTACATCTGTCCAGATACAAGCATTGCACTTTTTTACTAGATGCAGTTCCGGAATCATTTACGCTGTTTCATATGTTTTTATTCTCAGCACATCGAGTCAAGAGAACATATTTTTGGTTTTTAGATATCATGTAAGTTTCTATGTGTTACCGTCTCTTTATTTTCATATACAGACTTTTCAATTTTTTTTTAATCCGGATGAAATATGTTTCGTTTCAGATGACGTGCTTGGATGCCGCCTGAATTGTGCCTAGCAACAGACAGAGTTTTGTGTATTGGATTTATGCTTTCTTTGCCAGTCAAATTAAAAACATGCAAATTTTTTTTGAATTACCACTACGCCGCACATCACACCGCACATCATAATGCCAAAACAACTGTCAGACAAGTCAATCCCACAAGAATAGCACTCAAAGATACAGCAAAATACAAAGATCTAAAATGGTGCCGAGGGCATGATTTGAACTTGCGACAGCCCGGTCTTCAGCCGAGTGCTCTCCCAGGCTGAGCTACCTCGGCACTTGAAAAAATGAATTTAGCAAAGGAATTAAAGCTTTGCCGGAAGCCATTTCAGGCCTTATATTGCGAGGTAGGTATTAGATTATGACATCATATTACAAAATACTGCGTCAGGTGAAACAGGCAGATCTCAACACATATCCTGGCATTGCAGAGGTATTAAGGATGATCCCGTCTGACGGGCACGTGACATTTGAGTATTTCAAGGACGCAGGCAAGGCCAAGAGCGGAATCCGATATGCACGTTTCAACGGAATACTCCAAAGAATCTCGCCGTACGAGCGTGTATTGGAGCTGGATTCGGTGAGATTCTGGTGTACATAGATCAACGATCCAGGCTACAAAAACAGCACATCCGAACAGGGCACCAAGAAACTGTATCTGACAGGCCTCTCAAAGTTCAACGCATGGCTGCCCGTCCGTTCCTTCCCGTCGTACAAGACCGTGATCAGTGGCGGGCAGGTAACGAGGCAAGCAGTCAGCAGATCGTTTGCAAACGTGGAGAAACTGATGAGATACTGTCACGAGTCGGATCACGGCAACAAGACAACACAGCGGGTCGTGCGGGAGTATCTGGCATGCATCCAGTCAGACAGAGCATCTGCCAGTACACAGATATGCATACGGTCTGCCGTAAAATCGTACTTTGGCGTCAATGATGTATTGCTGGACCTGCCAAGGGCAAGAAAAAGGCGATTGGATCCTGTTTCGGACGATGACTCCCACATGACGCTTGAGGACTTTTACACAATGCTGCGGAGCGGGAATCAGAACATTGTGATGAGAACCATCATGCTGATAAAGCTCCAGTCAGGAATGGATTCCAGCACGTTTACGGATCGTTTCAACCACGAGGGATATCCACAGATAGTAAAATACTTCAGGACAGACAATTACAAGGCATGGAGTCTTGAGATGTGCCCGGTTCCAATCAGGCTTGTCCGCGTCAAGACAAATGTACAGTACACCACGTTTTTGGATCGCGATGTCATCGCACAACTGCAGAAATACCTCACGTGGAAGGAGACAAAACGCGGCAAACAGGATTTCCTCAAAGCCGTTATTCATTACAAAGCAGAACACGCCAATACGACCCATATGGCTGTCGGTCAGCTTTTCAGAGATCGCCGTACGTGCAGGAGTCCAGGAAAAGGTTTCACACAAGCTGTACAAGATACGTGCGCACGGGGTCAGGCATCTTCTCAAAAGCACACTGATTGCAAGCGGCTGCAAGCAGTACGCCGCAGACCATGTGCTGAGACACGCACCGATGGACTCGTATGAAAAGCAGGACACACTGTATCCGGAAGAGCTGCGTGCCGAATACGCCAAGGCATAATCACGCATCAACGTATTCTCAAAGATAGAGGGCAACCTGAACACCGCAGAGGATCCCTGGAGCCAGAACACCCTCATAAAGGAGCTGGAGGCACGGAACTTGGAACTGACCCAGTCCAATGCGGAATACGGATTCATAGAAAAAAGGTACATGAATTCCATGAACCAGATGCACAAAGAGATCAGGCGTCTTGCATGTCTGTTGGACTCGTTGCATGAGGATGTCAAGGAAAGGATGGCAGACAGACCTGAAGACCCGGACAGTATGGCATAATACGCGGAATGGGCGGTTCCCTGCCTGCAGATTTGACCTTTTATAGAAACCAGGCATGTGTTTTATGCCGGCAAACAAAATTCAAAAGGCGCTGTACAAACATGGCACGGCAGTCATGGCATGCAGCCATGAAAGTGATTATTCCGTACTGTACAATGGTGTGGACATGGAGCATCTGATGTGCAGTTCCTGCTGGAATGAGGAAAATCCCGTACGCATAGATGCAGACACGGTGAAGATATTGAGGTCCAACCAGATACGCACCGTGCGACTGCGGTGCATTAGATGCGGTACGGACGTTACGGCACAAAAAAACTGCACAGGGTGCTTTCCATGACATGTTTAGATTTCAATCGATGATCGTAAACAGAGGTAGCCTGGAGGCTCCCGGCCAACAGGCATTGTCCGTGTCGTATCCTGCCCGAATCTGTCTCTGCCGATCCAGATGACTTGCCGCAAGGCATACAGAGTTCTTCATCCACATGTCTGTTCCATTCATCATGACATGACTTGTACTGTGTGATGCTTATTACGTCCAAGCCCGCTACATCTGTGCCACAATAAACGCATCTCATGAAAGCAAGACGGATATAAAGTACAATGGAATTTTAAAAGACATGATGTGACATGTGTTTCCAGCCCTGTACGAATAACGGCATCATAAAACACGGGGCAGTGTGATAACTGCAGAACCGGCGGGATCAGAATTGAAGTTCCGCCTGCCTTGTGCCAACAGATGGAAGGCTCTGTCCATTTTGCGGTTATTTTCCTTGATGTAAAGAATCGGTTGATCGGGCAACAATACGCCTCAGGATTAATGGATTTTCACGTATCATATTTTTAGATCCATCTGGATTTGATAGAATGCGGGAGAATTTGAACTGTAATAACCACATTTCAGACAGACATATTCTGTAAATCCATTTTTTAACTCAAAATAATCATAAAGATTACCATTGCATTCAGGACAGACCGTCATTACCATTTGCCTCTTCAGTAAACAACTGTACTTTTCAGGTGAATCACTAAGAAATGTCGCCAAATCATTGAAACTTCTGGGCATGGATGTATATCTCATCAAACCGCCTGCAACCGGATTGAAAAACACACCAAACTCATGAATCAATACCTGGACAAGATAGTACCTCAAGTCGGTGGTGCTTGGAGAGCTGATGAGATTTATGTAAAAATTCGTGGTGAGTTAGAGCATGTATTTGCAATGATGGATGATGAAACCAATTCTGGATTGCGCAGGAAGCAGGAGATAGAAAAGAAGGACTAATGCAAGAGGTCTTACAGAAATCAAAACAAGTTACACAAACTAAACCCAGTGTTCACCACTGATGGCCTAGGATCATACCATGATGCATACAAGAAAGAATTTTGGACGTTAAAAAGGCGTCACAGAACGTTACATATCAGACACATTCACCTGCAAGGTGACATGAGTAACAACAAGATGGAAGGATTGAACAGGGAAATTCGGGCCATGGAAAAAGTAATGCTCGGAATAAAGAAAAAAGATGCAGTTACACTGGCAGGCTATCAGCTGTTTCACAACTATTGGGCCACACAGTGCAACTAGATGGGCAGACACCTGGCGAAAAGTGTGAAATGGGGGTTAAAGGGGATAACAAATCGATTACGTTGATTCAAAATGCCAGTAATGGTCAGGTAGATGTAACATCATGATGATAACAAAGTATTGCAAGTTGATCAAAATCTCTTTTGAATTTTTCGATATGTTTTGGAATCTGTTTTTTCACTTTTGTTTCAAACTTTCGTTTTGGTATAAAGATAGAATATTCTAAATTCACATCTTTGAACACAGACCCTTCATCTTCCCAGTAACCCTCTGATGGGCTATCAACAGATAATCCGCCATAGTTAGATATGAAGAAATTTTTTACTTTTTTTATTTTTTTACCGGAAATACGTGTACCGTCATTATGAAATTTTGGCAACTTGTAATGAAGTTTAACCTTCTTGATTAATCTCATTATAGTTTTTGATATGGAATATTTTTTTTAGTGAGTAGAGTGCATTGTTTCTCAGTAATGAAATATTCATCCTTTGAAATGGCTTTGAATTGTTGACTGGTAGATAGCAAAACATCCAACATCTTTGCTTCATCTTTGGAAGATACCTTGATCTTTCTATACTGTAATACGGTACTCATGTTTAATGATTCACCGAACGCCATTATAACAATTACGATCCATCCAGTTAGCTCAGAAGTAACTGGAATATTGTATGACTGTATGCAAGTATTATGAATATTGTTACAAGCCACACAGACCACTCAAATATTTAGCAATTCTTCTAAAATATGTAACACTGTATGTTAAATAAAAAGTGTAAGAGGATTCGTCAATGAACCACCATGAACAGACTCAAACACTACTTTAGATTAACAAAATTTGGATTTAAACCCAGCTGGTTCACATGTTTTGCATGGAACAGCAACAAATGTAAAAAGCTGAGAGGTATCAAATGATTGGCAAACCACTCCTGACAAAAAGCATGCAGC
>JAKZUU010000051.1:0-5840 GCA_047516405.1 Candidatus Nitrosopumilus sp.
CTGTTGCCGGATTCATGTTACCCAAGTCTTCACCTAAAGTGAATGGATCTCCTGTAACAAGTGTTGGAATGATCGAATCTGGATCAGTCAAGACAACATCATCGCTGTCTCGGCTGTTCTTGTTGGCATCATCATCAACTACAACTATCGGAATAGCTAAGCCTGATGTCCATACGTCGTCTGGTGACTGAATATTGACTGTTGCCTGACGGTGTTTTACGAGTATGCCCGTTGTAGTACCATCATAAGTGATGGTTGCAGATGCGTCTCTTGGAGCATCATCTACAATTGAGAGTATGGACTCGTCAGCCAAAGTGGTTGCTGAAAAGACAGCAGTGTTTGGTCCACCTACTTCTCGTACTGTAAACCATGCTTCTGTCTTAACAGCGTCAGCAACGGGAACAGTTGGTGGATATGGAAGTAGTCGGTTCTCAATTGCTTCAATCTTAACTGTGTCTTTGACTCCTTGTCTGTCAAACGTGATGTCAATATCACAATCTGCACATACTTGTTTGGTCAGTGCAGTATCAGTTATTGCATCATTTGTAGGATCAGTGTCATCTTGATCGTTGACTGCGTCTTCGCCATAATACTTGTCACCGGGTTCGCTTGCCATATTCCAAGTCCAAACATCGGCCTTGGTTGGATCGATGTTTAGCCTATGGTCACCGATGGTGACATGTATTTGTGCACCTGGTGGATAGCTGGTTCTGTCCAGTGATAGGCCATCTGCGTTACTATCAAAGCTAAGCGTCGTTGTTTGAGTGCCGCCTGCTTTGTTGTACTGTATCTCAATAGTGCCTGGGAATGCGTAGGTCTGTATACGAGGCCAGTCAGCACCGGTTGGACCTTTTGCTGCAGCAGGAACCTTTGTACCCGCTGCGGCAGGGCCACAGTATGTCACTGTTGAATCGCTAGCACCAGTTGCAATACCGCAAGTACCAACGGTACCAAAGTCGATACCTGATGATACTACTACGTTCTCAGCATTAGTGCTGCCATTGTCTACCTCTGCGACAGCACCTGTATCTGCAATATATGCATAATAGTTGCCATCGTTTGCTCTAAACATTGCGACTGCATCACCGTTGACTGTTACATCAGGGAAAGCAGTAGTAGCAAGATCGTCGTCTATGACCACGATCTCAACTATCTGTGCCCCATCGACATAACTGCCCGTGTCTTCTGCGGAGACATACAAGTTGGCGTTGACGGCATATGCGTCAGGAGTAAATCCTGGAAATGCAATAGTCATACCGCCAGCCAACATTATTGTCATTAGTGTTAGACTAGTTATTTTTCGTCCTATTTCGTTTTTCATGTTATTGTCTTACTTTTCAAAACATTTGTTTATAACTGTAATGAACCATTCGTCCATGTTTATTATTATGCTGACGAATTTTCAGAGTGTTTTTTGCACATATGATGTACTTTGGAGCAATACTTCTAATTTTTTGGGTTTTCTAGGCAGATATCGTGTGATATGAGGTACATGTTTTGGTACAAGATGCCACAATACAAGCCAGGATGTGTCTGATTTCTGAGATTTTTTTTGGTTTTGGGACAGAATACATATTTTGACAGATAGGGCCTAGTACAGACTGACAAATTATTCCATTTTCATCCCTATGACTTCATTACTGTTTTATCTGGCAGCCATCCCCTGGCAACTGGCTGACAGGCTGGCTGCAGGCATTGTGCACAGTTGCCAAAAAGATGTTCCGGTGCAAAAAAAGGCTCTAGGTTTGCACAGGTCTGCGATATTCATTTGCAAAAAAACGATGATGCCGGCAGCCGCACAAAAGGTTGGGCGACAGGTTCAAGGACTGTATCAAGGCAGTCAGAGGATTAAAGATCCAAGGCCCTGTACCTGTGCATCCGATGACAGTACGCATGACTTTTTCTGTTTTCACACAAGCACCAGTAACATTACACCTGCAGAAGATGCAGGTATCAGAATGCTAGGTGATGGCAAATCGACGATTCCCACAGGCAATACACTTACATGCGGCACGACACTGGCATGTCTGTTCCTGCCTGTCAGTGTAACAAGGTTATTTTGCATGCATTATGTAATAGAGCGTGCGGCCAAGGCCTGCAGGTTTTAAAAAAATGTGTGCCTGCCGGATGTGGCATCTCAAAGATATCTTTCATCATGAGACTCTTTTGAGAGTATCTTTTTTGCCGTCAACTGATTTTGGAAGGGTTCAAGGAATCAAGCACCTGGAAATAATTTTGAGTTTGTTGTTTCAGTGTTGCAGTTGATGTCAGATGGTTCTATAGTGACATCAGAAAGTCTTTGCAATTGATTTTCTGAAAAAATATCGTTCAATATTCTGACTGAATACGGCAGTTCTTAGATACTTCATTGCTACTTGTGCTAGTTCACTTATGTGTTCATGATACTCATACATGAAAGGTTGAATCTTTAACTGGTTCCAACATTCTTCAATTGCATTAAATTCAGGACATCCTGTTGGAAGATACATTATCCGCAATCTGTAACTGTTCTCTTTTACAAATTCTTTAAAATCCTTTGTCTTGTGTTGAGATGCACCATCCATTACAATGGCAGCCTTGTCGCTTCGTTCCAACAGTTTTTTGACAAACTTGAGAAACGTCGGACCGTCGAATTTTTTTTTCTGTAAAAAATACTGATGTGAATCCGATATTGCACCGTAGATTACCCTTCTCTGGTGATTCCCCAAAATAAGTCCGCAGTACTTTCTGGCCCTTTGGTGACCATGGACCGCGCTTTGGAACATAGTCATGCAGCAGTATTGTTTCATCTATCACATACAGCTCAAAATCGTCCCGTTTTACGCACGAAATCCACCGTTTCAGTGATTTTTGCCACTCTTCTACCTCTTCGTTGGTTGCCTTGTTTTTGTGTGTAGCATCCGGTACCTTTGGAGTAAAGTTGTGACGGTGCAATATGTCACGTATTCCAGATTCTGTGTACAATACCCCGGTGTCTTTTTTTATCTGGAGTACAAGCTGCTTTAGAAAAATATCGTTTTTGATGTCCAAAAAATTCTGTAATTTTATGATTTACTATTTTTGTTAGATGCCCGGATCTTGGTTCTTCATACAAATCTGCAGTTCCGAATTTTTTAAATCGTGCTACTCAATTTTTAATTGTGTTGTAAGATTTGTGAAACAGTTGTGCGATTGTTGAAATCGTCTCATCTTCCTCTACGACATTGAATACTGTAAGCATCCGTTCTTTTGCTTTTGGTTCTTTCTTGTATACATACATTAATTCCATACTCTGTTTTTCCACGATGGGTGATAAATGTTCCAAGCTATGAATGTTTCTAATGTTTTTGAAAATTGCAAAGATTTTTTGACGTCACTCTAATTGTAGGATTTTTTTTCTTTAGAAAATCGGCAACCATCTTAGTACTTTGTGACTTCAATCATATCGGTCAAAGTAAAAATCTAATATATTTTGATTTGATGTATTCTTTTAATCTTGTTTTTCAGTACATTGCCTTTTAATTCTTCAGGCAGTTCTGAGTCTTCAATAATACATACAAACATCAGCAGGTCTAAGGTGTATGTAATTTTTATTAGTTCGGCATCTGACGGCATTTTATCTTGTTTATTTTTTAGATAGCCATGTGAGAGATAATGGCGAGCGTCACTTACCTGTTGAAAAAACACGTCGGGTTTGGTGTAGGAATTAAATATGTCATGTGATCCTTTTGCAAGATCTTCCAGTCTTTCCTTGAATTCTATTTCTTTACTGTTCTTTATTCTGTGCAGAGCTTCCAGTGATTGGACAATGCGCAAAAATATAATGTTAATTGGGAGATGCGGGCCATCTAGTTTGGATGAAAAGTACAAGTCTAGCGCCTTTTTGTACTTTGCATAATATTCAAACCAGTGTCGAATAATCTTTTCAAAGTTTCCCTTTATCTGCTGATAGTTGAAGTTCATTTTAAAAATGTCTTGTTCTTCGTCAATGTCTTCGTAGAGTTTGAGATCCCAAAAAACTACAAAAAAATCATTATTTCTGTGCATGTGGATTGATTCTGGTTGAATTCTCGTATCCGTGGCCAATATCAAAAAATTGCGGAAAGGTAGTATTTTGTCATATAGTGATTCCAAATCTAGTGTTTTTTTTGATTTAAGCGCAACGCTTGCGGATTGGGATATAGTGAAATTTTTGATGACTATATGAAATGGCATGTTGCAGAAGTAGTTAATTTCTAGAAAATCATCGTCAGACAGTTTGATCCTTAGATTCTTCGGCGATCCGTGCGTGAAGGACGTCTCCATGTTGTAGTCTGTGAGAACAGTTTTGACGTTATGTATTGTCTTAGGACAAAGCCATGTATACAAACTGGTATATTGAATAGAGATCTTGTCGCCTCTCATATCTATTTCAGGATTGACATTACCTGCAAACATGTGAGAAGCCCTATAGGATTTACTGCAAACTCCATTCGCTATGTGAGATTCTACAAACATGCAGTCATTTAGGAGCACACGCTCGCCATTTTCTAAAATCCCTTTGACATATTCTAGTTGTGGTAAACTTGTATTGAATCTTTCTGGGTTGTCATTTGGTAAGATTTTGGCAAGCGTGTCCATATGATCTGCAATATCTAACGGCAACATTATATGAAGCGTGATGTGTCCTTTATCGTATTTTATTCTCCCTGTCACGGAATTTTCCGTATCATACGACCACCACACACCAAGTTTTTCGAAAGTATCCAAGACACACATTTCTTTCAAATTCTTGTTTTTCACATCCATGTAGATTTAGTAATTTGCCGAACAGATATTTATAAGATTATCTTGGGTTCTGCCGGGTTATCGAGGGGTGAAATCGTACAGAATTTTTCTTGTAAAGGTGTTTTGAATCAAGGTAATCCAATTGTTTCTGCCATATGCCTTAATTAGAGATTGTTCTGCTGGTGTCTTGCCGTTCAATGACCTGTACTTTTTTATGAAGTTATAGGATGCCTTGAAGCCATCAATCAATGGGGTATCGAATTTCTTCAAGCCTCTAAAGACTTTCTCACGGTCTCTGATTTCGCCGTTGAGGCGTTCCATCTTGTTGTTGTCCCTGTCTCTTTTGTCTGCAAGGTAGATATGTCTGGTGTGGTTTGTATTTTTGCCAAAGACCTTTTTGGATGATTTCATGTAGGCTGGCAGATCACTTCTGACAGAGCATACGCGTGGAACCTAAAAATACCGCACAGTCAGGCCGGAACTGGTATGTTCCACCCTTGGGCCTGCCACTGATTACAAGGCTATCATTGTGCCTGTATGTGCCTGTGAGTGGGATCAGATGTTTGTATATGGCCGGCATACAGTAGATTCGTTCTTGCACATGTGTAACAGAACTAGGACGACACCCTCAAGACCATACACGGCGTTATGCCCTGTTGACAGGGGTATCTTCGTACACTTCGATGCGTCATACAAGACCTTGAATTCTTTCTTTGTAACGTTATCTTGGAAATCCCATTCATTTTTCTGGTTTGACATGTTAACCGGTCAAATTTTGATCTTTTAGCCCCGCACATCAAAAAACTATGTAAATTAGATTGTGAAATTATGCGCAAAAAACTTGCTTATGGAGTACATTTTCAACTTCTGACATAGATAACCCCTTACAGGACGTGTGGGGTTAAAAATATTAGGCGATTATACAAGGTTTTAGATCTTTGTGTACGTCTGATCAATTCCGGTGATGGGAACCGTGTTGGTCAGCGGGTTGCTTGCGGCATCTGCAATGTTGTGGCCTGATGAGACAAGATCAAGGTTGTATGTACCGTCAACGGCTGGGAAAACTATCACGTAGTACGTATCGCCGGAACCTG
>JAKZUU010000052.1:0-3035 GCA_047516405.1 Candidatus Nitrosopumilus sp.
GGGACTCCCGGTGATCTTTGTGCATGCACATGGCACAAGCTCACTGTGCACCGTATGCAACGGCAGACTTGCACCGCAGCCTGGCCGCAAGATGTACTGCAACACATGTGACACGCTGGCAGACCGAGATGTTAATGCCAGCAGAAATATACTTTTTCGTGGCCTCAGGACGCAAGCCAGACTGGGCGCAAGTGAAGCAATGATGCCGAAACCGTCTTTTGAGGAAATCCGGCTAGTCGATGTATGCTCAATGCGAAAGACAGAGTGCTTGCACGTTGTTTACGCATAACGTCTAACATATCAAACAATTTAATGCAAGGGACAAATAATAACAGAATAACATAGAGAGAGGATTTTTATGTATAATAAATCAAAAATAGGACAAATTATAAAATAATTTAGATATTATCTACAATAATGCTAAATACTACATAGCATAAATAATAGACGTGGAGAGCTGAAATTGGAGATAATTGACAACTCTATTGTAGAACCCATCGAGATAAGAATGATCAAACCGTCCACATGCCCGGTTAGATACAACATATCAACGAACTCCCTAGAACTTGCAAGTCTTAAATCAAGCATCAAAGAGCACGGATTGCTACAGCCAATTATCATCAGACCGATAGAATACGGGTTTGAACTAGTCGCAGGACATAGAAGATTTGCGGCATGCAAGTCATTGCGTTTGAGATTCATCGCATGTAAGATTCGTGATTTGTCAGACAAGCAAGCATATGAGATTCAACTCACAGAGAACATCCAGAGAAAATCCATGGATCCCATAGAGGAGGCAGAGGCATATCAAAAGTATGTCAACGAATATGGCTGGGGCGGTACAAGCGAACTAGGCAGAAAAATTGGAAAGAGTCAAGAATACGTATCACATCGAATGCAGCTGCTAAAACTATCAGAGGATGTAAAAGTGAGACTGGCACGCAGGGATCTTAGCGTCAGTCAAGCAATTGAGTTAACCAATATGGGCACTCATGTAAATAATGAATTTGTAGAGGAGGTAGTGAGTAGCAAAATGACAGTAAAGCAGATACGTGCCATAAAAACTGAGATTGTGTCTGATTGTGAGAGGCCACTGCCTGCCAAGAACAGAAAATCGTTGAATTTGGTAAAAAAAAGTCACCTAACTCTCAAGGTTGCCCTAGCAAGAACTGACGATATGATATCTGATGCACACAACATCGAACCAAAACAGAGAACAGAAATGATTGAATTTTTAATGAACGTAAGATTGAAGATTCACTCAATGATAGATGAGACCATAAAGTTCAAAAAGAGCTTGGCCGATGACTAGTTTTGATTAAAAAAGACAACAACGTTTTACGAACCAATGAATGGAGGCGCCCACTCTTTTAGGAATTTTTTGTATTCTTTTTCGGTGTATGAAAGTGCATAAAATGACGCGTTTGTTTGCGGAATAAAATCATACACTTCATATATCTGAATGATGTCACCGAACAAATTTCGATAGATGTCGCTCTCCTCGTCTGCCATCTCATTTGACAGAAATGATTTTATTGTAATCCAATCATATCCCCCGCGAGTTCTTCCTGAAAATAACACAAATGGCGCATCGTCAAGATATTTTTTTAGTCCGTCTAATCGTTTAGGTAATGCTTGCGAGGTTCTAAATGTAACAAGGTCTACACGAACAACACGGTGCGGCATTTTTTTTATGTCAACTGTAATGGTGTATCCTTTGATGACACCATTCTCTTCCAATTTAGATATTCTTGATTCGATATCGTCTTCAGTTAGGTTATAGTTATGTCCTCTCAAGAAATCCCAGATCTCAAAGACCTTTTGCCTAGAGTTCTCAGTCAGAGTTGAAATAATCAGCTCGTCTACTTTATCAATCATGACTAATTATAATATGATCAAGTATTTAAAAAATTACAGAACGGTAGCATGAACTAATACAATCCGTCAAAATTACTAAAATGGTAATTTTTTCATAACAAGGCCTACAGAATACAGACAGTACGTGCTCATATGACGATTAGGTTGCAATTCAGAGCATTTTAAAAGATGGCGAGGCTCAAATCCTAGCGTAAAAACTGCAATAATGAATGGTTCAAAAATACCTGCGTAGAAATTACTATATGCATTGTTAAGAATGGACGCGTCTGTCTTGTTTCTGCAAGTTGTCTTTTGCATGCTTGCCATGCGCCGTACCCCAAGTCAGACTCTGACTGAAACTTATCATGTCATAGCGCCCGTCAGTCCCCCTCCCCCACGCTGCCAATTCCTGCGTCTGTCATCGGATATGCATAGGTACAACAGAGTAATTTTTGATTGATCTGCAAGATTGCAGCAAATATGAGTATTCTGTACGAGGATCTCTTTTTGCGTTTATTCTGTTTTTGTGCGTGTATGAACGAACGGATGCACAGATAAATACACTGTGTGATCAATGCTTTGCCATACAGACAGACCATAACAAGACAAACCAGTGATTTGCGATAAGCAAAGCATTTTGGCTCAATTGGCATGTACACAAATTACGTATCACGGGAGTAAGGATACGAAAACAGCGTTTTGGATTTAATTGCTAATCGTTGCTGTTATTATTAGAGCTGTCACTGTGACTCCTACCGGGGCCTACCATGTCTTCAGGCTTTACCTTGCTGTCCCAGTCACCTTTTAGACCTTTAACCAAGGCAACTATGCCTGTTGCAATAAACCCGACAACTATTCCAAAGAACAGCACTTGATCAGATGTCTTGGATGTACAATCTATCTCTACAGGTGGCGAGTCATCAAAATACTCATAGCATGTTTCAAACTCGCTAGATTCAAGCAATGCCATTTGATGATCATGGCCGAATCCGTTTATAACAATAAAACCCACAAAAATCAATACGATTCCAACAATAATAAACCGCATATCACTCATGACTCATTTACAGATTTATCATATTTACATTTTAGCCTTGAGTAGAATTATTTTTCAAGTATCGACTTCAGATTTGCAAGGGACGCCTCGTAAAACGATCCCATAAATACATAAAAGTCTA
>JAKZUU010000053.1:0-18389 GCA_047516405.1 Candidatus Nitrosopumilus sp.
CTTATTGCCACATCATAGCATCTCATCGCCTTTTGGACATCTCCCAACAACGCAAGCGCAACCCCCTTGTTGTTGTACGCCTCTGGATAGTTCTTCTTTATCTTTATTGCCACATCATAACACTTTATGGCCTCCTCGTAACGCCCTAGTTCTGCAAGTGCAATTCCCCTGTTGTGCTGTATCCTGTAATAATTGGGCTTTATCTTTATTGCCACATCATAACACCTTATGGCCTCCTCGTAACGCTCTAGTCTTACAAGTATGCCTCCCTTGTTGTTGTATGCATCAATATGCTTGGGATTCAGAGATATTGCCGCATCATAACACCTTATGGCCTCCTTGTATTCTCTAACACCTTCAAGTGTAACTCCCTTGTTGTAGTGCGACTCGTCCCAGTCAGGTTTCAGAGATATTGCCACATCATAACATTTTACGGCCTCTTTGTGCTTTCTTAGCGTTGCAAGTGCAGTTGCTTTACATGCATACGCATAATGATTATTCGAGTCCAACCGTATTACCGCATCATAACACCTTATGGCCTCCTCGTTTCTTCCAAGTTCTCCATACAGATCTCCTTTTCTCACGATCGCATCAATGGAGTCAGGATTTGACTCTACTGATCTGTCAAATTCTCTGATGATCCTTTCGCACTTTTTGGGGTCTATCTGTGTAACTTCTTTGTAGGCATAATCCTCATAGTCATAATCATCGTCTTTTTCTTCCTTTTGCATCTTCTTTGCCTCTCTTTGATAATATCCCATCATCTCTTGGTATAGTTGAGCCTCTGTAGGCATGTCTTCCCTCTCTGTAGGCATGTCTTCACTCTTTGTAAGTGTATATTTTCGCTGTCTATTTGCAGCATGCTTATTTTTCTTTTTAACTTTTGATCTCTTAATCTTGCTTGTCTTTGCAAGCTCCGGATGCTGGTTTAGCAGCTTCTCTCTGTTGTTGTGCGCATTTGGAAAATCAGGGTTTGACTCTATTGCCATATCGTAGTATTTTATTGCCTCCTCATACTCTCCCATCTTTTCTAGCGTCATTGCTTTGTTGGAATACGTGATCTCAACATCAATATCGCACTTTATTGCCCTGTCAAAATATTCTATGGCAGTCTTGTAATCTCCAATCTTTGAAAGCGCAATTCCTTTGTTGGAATATGCCTGAAAATCGTGTGCCTCTATTTTTGATGCCGTCTCGTAGCACTTTGTGGCCTCTTGGGTTTCTCCCAACTTTTCATGCAACTCGCCTTTGAAGACTAGCGCATCTGCCAAATTAGGCTTTAACATTATTGCCTTGTCATAGTATTTCATCGCCTTTTGATATATCTCTAGTTCTGCCAGTGCAGATGCTTTTCTGATATACGCAGCAGTATTATCAGGGCGCAGTCTTATTGTCTTGTTAAAACACTTTATGGCATCCTCATATCGTCCCTGACGTGTCAGCTCTTTCCCTTGCTCTAGATACGCAAATGCGTCATTTTTAGTATCCACTTTATTATTTTAGTAGCCGTATCTATATACCTGTTATTGACAAATATTCTGTCTCTTTTGGGACAGACTCATCTAGAGTAGGACGCGGCAAATCCGTATACTTTTTGGATGCCATAGCATCTTGCAGCATAAATGCTTAATATGTTAAATGACAGATTGGATTACTATTGAACAATAAGCAGGACAGTGGCAACAACAACAATGCCTGCATCTCAGATTACATCTCATCTGATGGCGATGTGACAAAATCAATACCCGCACTCAAGCTACATGGAGTCGCCTGTTTTGAGCATTGGGGAAAAATCTTCCACATATTCTGGAATGCCTAGAGTCAAGACCTGCCTCTTGATTGCAGTCGCAGTGTTTATTGTACTGGTTCCTTGGTTTGAGGGGCTGAACTTTTATGCAGATAAGATTATGGTGGATGGAGTTACGACGAGTGCCATAACTGTTCTGATAATTGTAGTGTGTTTCATAACTCTAAATTGCATGCACGAAATACCTGCCATCTGGTAACCATCTAGGCGTGACTGAGAGGGTTATGAAACACACTAGATAATTGCCATCGGGTCCTCCCTTGTGTCGTGGCCGGCTCTCTCAGCGGCATCTAAAGACGTCAAGCTGCCGGGAATTGTACTGGGGGTAATCACAGGGGCAGCCGCGATAGTCCCGTTTGTGCAGATTCTAGGGCCCTGGCAGGAGTCATTGTTGGAGTCGTGGCAGGACTCGCAGCATTCCTGCTTCAAAACAAGATGATGTATTCTGCCACAAAAGACATGTCGTTGATATATGCCGTGACAACGCTTGCTGCAGCATATCTTGTTTTAATCGCAGTAGCAGTATTGGCATCTCTAACTGATTCGATGCAGGATACCGGTGATGGCATAGGCGTCTGGTCTGGCACGGCAGACGAGTTGGAGATCTCCGGGGCAGCCGATAATCTGCATAGCGTTATCAGGGTTCCTTCCTTTCTGGCTGCCATCTCGTCTTTGATATCTACCATGCTGATAGTTAGGGGCAAAAGATGAAAACCCGTCTTTGGGTACCGTTCTTTGTCTTGGTCATCATCGTCCTTGCCGCCATGTTTGTATGGGGTTCTGCAAACTATCTGATCAGGTATACTGATACGCCAGATGATCTTCCGCAGGATCTGTACATTAGAAACATTGATGTCTTTGCAGTTCCAGCAGTGTTTGCCGCGCTTGCAATTATTTGCATCGTTCCTATGATAACTTGGATGCTGACTGCAGGCAGCAGGCAGAGGGCGATTTTTGTTCCATTGTCTGGCGCTGGAACTCTTCTTATTTTTATTGGCGCGCCAAAATGGATTCTGGAAAACAGGCTCTGAGGTGTATGTGGGATACGGCATTGCAGGGGTAGCAAGTTATTGTTTGCTGGGGTCTGACAAGCTCTGGTAGCCAATACCTTGTAACTGCTCTGGCACCGCAAGACGGTACATACAACTTGGATCTTGCTGAAGAGAACGGCATTACAGATGTTGCAGGCAGCCTGTCATCTGATGTCGCATCAGACAGATGGAGCCTGCACTGTCAACTGGTATCTGGCAAGACTGCCGGCTTTATACCATTACAAACCATCATTAACACACAAAATGATGAATGCCCGTAGCTGATTCTGTTTATCTGACAAACATACGCAATCTGTGTAACTCTCAAACGGCAACTGTGTAATTTTTTTTCAAAGTGCTTTGATCTCTGGCCATAACACTCTGATCCTTACTTTCTTAATTGCAAATACTGTATTTGGTCATGCTTGGCGTCACTACAGATGATCACCGGCGCCCAAATAAAACAAGATCACAGTTCCCCATAATCAGAATCAGCAATAAAGAGAAATACACACGATACAGATCTAAAAATCTGCAGAGGCAGGACAAATTTTCATCGTACAATGAAAAACAGGCCATAATACATTATTCCCTCACACTATTCTCTTGCGATTCATGTTTGTTCTTCTGACGGTTCCTCCAAAACACCTCCTAAATAATCTCCATTGACATACTTGCCACCGTCTAGTGTGGATTTGTCATGTTTTAGACCTGCTACATAGTGGCCGTCATTATGGATGCTGCCCGGCTCCTTGGAAGTTATAAACAAGAAGGCATCCTCGTCATAAATGCTGTCAGGCTCCTTTGTAGATACAAACAAGAAAATCTCTTCATCTACCTCAAATGGCGGTAAGAATTCAGCTGTAATCTCCTCACCATCTGTCTGAACACTTTGAATTCTAACGATTATGGTGTCTTTTGCATATTGCTGGTTTTCATCATCATCATACACATCAATTACAACATCTGTAACGATACAGGGTATTCCGATCTCATTGCAGTATACAAGGGGAGTCTGCAGCTCTATGACTGTTCCCTTGACAGTGTATGGCATACTTTCTGGCAGATAGCCTAAAGAATAGTCAGGAAGAAGACTCTTGAGAGTTATCGTCTTTAACTCGTGTTCTGAACTGTTCAAAAAGGAGAACAAGGCCACACTTGAGACTGCAATCACACAAAGAACCAAAATTGTATATTTTTCCCGGTCCATCCCTCAATCTTTTAATATAACACGTCTAGAACTGTCTTGATCTGCATCTCAGATCATCTGCTGGCACATCCGTTAACAGCAGTTACAGGGCTGTCAGGGGGTTTATGATCTAACCCAACAACAGCAAAAGTAATAGCGCGGCCCAACTCGTGGTTTGAAATCCCTTCTAGGATACATACATGCAGAAAACCACATAAAATGCATCCATAACCTGTTCCAGAACTTCTCCACGAGTTGAAGACCTTGCGCTCTTCATTGTTGTCATAACATGGGACTTGCACAGAATTACCATCTGTGACATTGCAGGCGTACGCTGCATCGTGGCCACCGAACTCAAAACTGTTTGCAGTGTACAATGGACTATCTCCAGATTCATCATCATATGCATCTGTCACAGATTGCAATTCGCTTTTTGTAGTAAGATAACTATGTGTAAAGCAATCCGTAACACTCAAGTCATTCAGGCCAGAACTACAATGGAAGCCTGCTCTATCAGTTTCCAGCATTCTGTCAGTTCTTTGAGTTAGCGCAAATGAATTTGCAGATGCTAACAACTGTAGTGGTGATGCCACATCCTGCAAAACTGTCATAACAGTGGGTAAAATTCTCAAAGCCATTGTTTTGTCATTCATGTTACTGTTATTTCTATGAGCATGCTGTTATATCACATTTGATATTGGCTTGCGGTATGCCTTTCAGACACAAAGAATTTTTATAAGTCACTGCAAACCATACATCGTATGAAGTTTACACATAAAATTATCATACTGGTATCGTTGCAAATCTTTCTGATAATTGCAAGCTTTTTCATCATCGTGTACTTTGAATCCCAGACAAACCTTACCGGAAACATTGTAAATGTTGCAGGAAAAAACAGGGTGCTTACAAGCATGGTGCAAATTGAGCTGTATCACAAGGTAATTGATCCCAGTACGCCTGACGATGCAATTCTCAACACGCTTGGAAATCTCGAGGAGAACATCTATTTTCTAAAGACAGGCGGCAGTCTTGACAACATTGTAATACTGCCACTGCCGTCGCGATTCGATGACGACTGGAACGGTATAGAGGCGCAGTTCAAACAGTACAAGGCAGATGTATCCGTACTGGCATCCAGGGAAAACATTACACTGCAAGACATCGATACTGCAGACCTGGAAGGCGACAGTCTTGTCGTCTTGTTCGATATCCTGACAGAAAAATTGGGACATGATGTGGAGAATCTCTCATCTCATCTGATACTTTTGCAGATAGCGCTCGGCATCATCAATGTTGTAGCACACATCTTTATGATCATGTTTATCTGGAGAATCTTCAACATGTATGCAGCAGAGCGGATAAAGGCAGAAAAATTTGCCATAATAGGCAGGTTTGCATCAATAATTGCACATGATATGAGGAATCCATTGGGCATAATCCGCAACTCTGTGACCCTGATTCAGGGCGGGGATACATCAGAGGCAGTAAACAAAGAGACGGAGAGAATAAATCGTGCCATAAAACGAATGTCGCATCAGATAGAAGGCGTCCTAAACTATGTGCGGACCGTTCCGCTGGTCTTGGAGTCTGCGCCCATACGGGATATACTGAAGCAGGCTGTAGAATCCATAACAGTGCCTGACAACATAAAACTGAACCTTCCAGAAAACGACATTATCATACATTGTGATGCAGAAAAATTAGAGTTTGTCTTTGCCAACCTGATACTCAATGCAGTCCAGACAATAAATGACAGTCCGGGATGCATAGATGTTAGACTAAAGAACAGTCCTGATGATGATATGCTGACATTAAAGTTTGAAAACTCCGGTCCTCCTATTCCTCAAAAGAACATGTTCAGTTTGTTTGATCCGTTATTCACTACAAAGATGCAGGGTACAGGCCTTGGCCTTACCAGCTGCCAGAACATCATAGAAAGACACAACGGCACCATTACCTGCAGCAATCATCCGGTAACATTTACAATACGCCTTCCCAAAGACATCAAGTAATGACTGATGATGCAAAGAAGATACTCATAGTAGATGATGACAGTGACTTTCTTGAGTCCCTGCACCTAATACTGATTCGTGAGAACCACGACGTGGTCTCTGCCACAAACGGCCATGATGCCCTGACACGGTACCGTGAATTCAGGCCGGACATTGTATTTTTGGACGTCAAGATGCCCGGCATTAGCGGATATGAGGCTTTTCTGCGCATCAGAAAATATGACTCTGGCGCAAAGGTTGTACTTCTCTCAAACTATGCGCTCGATGATCTAAAGTACGAGGAGGCAAAAAAACAGTGTCTTGCAGGTCTGATAAACAAGCCGATAGACCTTGCCGTCTTGAAAAAGATGATCAAAAGGCACGCAAAACAACCCTAAAAGATCTTCGAGTTCTTTATCGTACGCAGCCTGTCTGTATAGTACTGCCTTGTCTCCCTGAAAAAAGACACATACCATTTCTGCAACTGCTGGTCTTTTGCCAGTACTTTTTTCAGCTTTTCAGGACTGCTGTACAGCAAAAAGGTATAAAACCAGTATGATATCTGCTCTGAGAGGTCATGCTCTGATATTGACTCAAAGTTTCGCCTGTACTTTATGTGAATGTACGACATCATCTCGTACAGCGGATTGTCGGTGCGTGCCATCTTGATGTTGTTTAAGAACAGCCCTTTTGAGAGGATTCGCAGGTTGTATGCGTCTGTACCTAGAACTGATTTCAGGATATTCTGCCTGCCAAATACCTTGGGAAGCAAAAAGGCATATTTTTCTGCCATGCCGTCAATCTCTTTTGTGGTAAGGTTTAGCGCATCAAGACAGTACAGTATGCCGTGTAGTGAAAGCCTGTATCTTGCGTACGGACTTGTATTTTTTTCCTTTACTGTCAGGCCGATATCTTGCATGCCTCCCGAATGTCTGTTTCTGTCCGTTCTGCCAATCAAGAGGCGCCGGTATATCTTTTCCTGCTCTCTTACAGCGTTTATTGTGTGCTGCCTAGTCTTTGCCATGTCCCAGGTGGTACATGCCCCGTGTGCAAACAGGATGAGCAGCAGGTTGTGCACGTTTTTCTGATGTGTGGTTTTTGCATCACGTCCGTACATCTTGCAGGCAACAGGCATGATGTACAGCTTGTAATACTTTAAGTTTCCATGCGGCTGCGTGTCCTGCAAAGAAGGCATACCGCAGATCATTATTAATTGCAATATAACAGTATGTTCTGACTGGTATCGCAAGTGGCTGTACAGGATTGTGTCTCCGGCTGCCGCAATGTTTTTTTTGTTGCAGCAGGCGGTGACTGTGTCTACAGGAACACGCATTGCTAATTACAACATCTTGATATCCTCGCAGTATATTCTGTCTCTTTGTGAGGCAAGTTGAGATATTCAATTGGAATATCATGCAATCTTGTTTTTTTTCAAGCTCTTTGGTTTAATGAATGGCAAAAGGCAACTGCATAGTTTTGCATTTTGATGTTGCATCTGATGCCTTGCCAGATGTTGAAAGTATTATCTGCAGCATTTTATTGCAGAACCAAAGGCATCTGCATACAGCACACTGCTTTATTTTAAAGAATACTTCAATGGTTATCACTCTGATAACAACAATAATGACAACAACAACTATTCCATCATCTTGAGCGCATCTGATGCAGTAATGATTCCTACAATCTCTGATTTTTTCGAGACTAGAATGCATTTTGAATACCTGATTAACGGGACAAGAACATTTGCCGGAGTGTCATAGTCAACTATCGGGGGTGCCGACTCCATGGTATCTGCAAGCTTTGATCTTTTTAGATCTTTTTCACCCGAGTCTGACAGGTATCTGACTATGCGGTCCTCTGATATGACCCCTACAACGTCTGAATCAACAAATATTGGAATCTGGCTGATTGACGACTGATGCATTCTCCTGATTGCATCATGCAGCGTGTCTGTGGGCCTTAGTTTTATGATATCTCTGCTGCAGAAATCACCTGCCGTATGCGATGATGACTCACCTTCCAGCTTTGTAAGACACTCAAATATCTTCTTTGCAGTATTATAGCTTGGCTTGCTTCTGCCTGACTCTATCTGATTTATCATTGATGTACTGACATCAGTCATTGCCGCCAATTTTTTTTGGGTAATGCCTATCTTTTGCCTCATCTGTTTTATAGATTCAATTCGTGGTAGCAACGACATGTATTGGAATCACAAGTATATCTTTATTCTTATGTGTTCGATATGCGTGATATGGGATTCTTTCTTTTTGTCATCTTTTTCTGCAGGGTGCAAGATCAATCTAGGCTTGACTTTAAATTTTGTCAATCCGGACCAGTAACCCGTCATGTGGTTCATTGCAGACGTTCTCATACTTTACTTGTCATACGACTGCATGTTTTGCAAAGAATTCTCATTGTTTCTTAAAACGTACCTGACAGTTTTTTATTATGAAACTGTGCCATCTATTACATTCTTCGTAACGCCTGCCACAAATCATCATACCACATCTGTCATGGTATGATCACCATCATCTGCACAACCCAAACATTCTGGACAGGCCGTACCAAGTGTAAGCCTCCTATCTTCTTGGTCTCTTTATTGCAGCTTGGGCTGCTGCAACCAGTGCAATGGGGATCCTGTGTGGGGATGCGCTTACATAGTTCAGACCGGCATCATGGCAGAACATTATGGAGTTCGGGTCTCCCCCGTGCTCTCCGCAAATTCCCATCTCCATGCCCTTCCTGACTCTGCGTCCGCTCTTTACACTTGTCTTTATCAGGCTTCCAACGCCCTTTACATCAATTGTCTGGAACGGATTTCTCTCCAGCAGCTCTTTGTCAAGATATTCCGGGAGGAACTTTCCCTCTACATCCTCCCTGCTAAAACTAAACGTTCCCTGTGTCAAGTCATTTGTGCCAAAGCTAAAAAATTCGGCCGTAGTTGCAAGCTCGTCTGCAGTGAGGGCTGCCCTTACAACCTCTATCATCGTTCCAAAACTGATTGGCAGGCTTGTCCTGTGTTTTGCCTCCATCTCTTGCCTTATCGAGTCAAATATCTTTTTGATGTGGTTCAGCTCTGCAATGCTGCTGATCTGCGGAATCATAATCTGTGGGTGCACCTCTATCTTTTTCCTTGTCAGTTCTGCCAATGCCTCAAACACCGCACGAATCTGCATCTGGTATATCTCAGGATGTGTCACCCCTACCCTCACTCCCCTGTGTCCCATCATGGGGTTTACCTCTGCCAACTCTCGTGCCCTCTTTAAAACGGTTTTTGCCTGCTCTATCTCCTTTCTCTTCTTTAGTTTCTGGATGTTCTCTGCCAGCTCTTCTGGATTTGGCAGAAATTCGTGCAGTGGCGGGTCAAGCAGCCTTATTGTAACCTCGTATCCGCGCATGGCCTTGAGAATCTCCACAAAGTCGCTCTTCTGAAGCTCTTCTAGTTTTGCTAAAACCTGACTGCGCTCCTCTATATCCCTGGCCATTATCATCTTTACAAACAGGTTTATTCTATCTGCCCCGTTGAACATTCTCTCCGTTCTGCACAGACCAATTCCCTGGCCTCCGAACCTTCTTCCCAGTTTTGCACCGTCAGGCGTGTCTGCATTTGCCCTTATGCCTATCTCTTTTGTTTTTTGGGACCATTTCAAAATCTGTTTAAAGTCTGATGTAATCTTTGGCTCTATGGTTGGAATCTCCCCGATGTACACATTGCCTGAACTGCCGTCAATGGTAATTGCATCGCCCTCGCAAATTACTTTATCGCCGGCACTGAACTGCCTGCCGTTGTTGTCAATCTTTAGATCCGAGCATCCCACAATGCAGGGCTTTCCCATTCCCCTTGCCACCACTGCTGCGTGTGATGTCTTTCCTCCCCTGCTAGTCAGTATCCCGACTGACTCAAAGAATGCCGGAACATCCTCAGGCTTTGTCTCCTCTCTGATCAGGATGACCTTTTTGCCGTCCTCGCCCATGGCAGTTGCCCTTTTTACATCAAAGACTGCAATCCCGCTTGCAGCTCCAGGGGATGCGGCTATGCCCCTTACCATCTGTGTATAGTTGATGACCTCCTTTGGGTCGATCGTTCTGTGTAACAGCTGTTCGATCTGCTCTGGATTCAGTCTGGTCAGCGCTTGGTCCTTGTCAATCAGCCCTTCTCTGACCATGGCAACTGACGTCTTTACCATTGCAGCGGCATTCATCTTTGCATTTCTTGTCTGCAGCAGGTAAAACCGTCCCTGCTCTATTGTAAATTCTATATCTTGCGGCTCTTTGTAGTGGTTCTCTAGCATCTTGCATGTCTTTGCCAGCTGTCTGTATGATGCAGGCAGGTCTCTTCTCATGTTGTCGACCTGCTTTCCGGTTCTCACCCCTGCCACCACATCCTCGCCTTGCGCATTGATCAGATATTCACCATAAATCTTACGTGTCCCGTCCCCGGGGTTTCTTGTAAAGACGACGCCTGTTGCAGAATCATCCCCCATATTCCCAAACACCATTGCCACAATGTTCACTGCAGTCCCGTCTGCGACATCTCTTGTAATGTTGTTTTTCTCCCTGTATACCATGGCCCTCTGACCCATCCAGCTGCCAAATACTGCATCAATTGCAAGCTCCACCTGCTGTGTCGGGTCATCTGGAAACTTTATGCCCGTATGGTCTGTGCAGATCTGCTTGTATTTGTGTACCACTGATTTGAGGGATTTTACGCCTAGTTTGCTGTCCTCTACGATGTTCTGCCTCTTTTTTGCATCTTCTAAAATCTTGTCAAATTTTTTATCGTCTATGCCAAAGACTATCTTGCCGAACAACTGGATGAATCTTCTGTATGAGTCCCATGCAAACCTCTCGCTGTCACTTTTCTTTGCAAGTCCCATCACTGTCTTGTCATTTAGCCCCAGATTCAAAATCGTATCCATCATGCCCGGCATTGATATTGCAGCACCTGACCTGACTGATACCAGCAGGGGGTTGGACTCGGAGTTCCATCTCTTGCCTGTCTTTTTCTCTATCTTTGCAATGTTTCTTTTTACCTCTGCCATCAATGTCTTTGGCAGTCTCCTGCCATTCTCATAATATTTTTTACAGACCTGTGTGGTGATGGTAAATCCTGCAGGAACCGGAAGGTTCAGCCTTGTCATCTCGCACAGTCCTGCACCCTTTCCGCCTAAAAGCTTCTTGTTTTTACCGTCTCCCTCGTCATAAAAATAAACCTGTTTCATTTTTTACGATTATCAAGTTCTAAAAGGGGGTATTAAACCATTAACTTTAATGTCAAATTTGTACGTAAATGGGTCTGCAAACATCATGTCTCGTCATTGAAAAGCGTTAACTGCCGTTATTACATGTCTGCATACTTTGGCATCATCAACAGATCGTTGCACCATGTTTAATTTCACAAAAATCCGGTTCACGCAAAAATTATACCGTCATTGACCTTGAGAACTCGGAGATTATTTTTTCCCAGTTCCCGGCCTTTACTATCCCGCTTGCAACTAAGATTCCAACAGAGCCCAACTCTATTGCCTTTGCAACATCTGCCCCCGAGACAATCCCCGCCCCGCAAAGCAGTTTTGAGCTGCTATTTGTATCCTTTAGTATGGCAGCTGCCCTTGTAATCAGCTCCGGCCTCTGTTTTGAGATTGCCTTTCCAGAACCAATTAGTTCAGGCGGCTCTATTGCAATGTAGTCTGCGTCAAATTTTGCATATCTTTTGACTTCGGCCGTATTCTTTACGCATAGCACCGAGATCATCTTTAACTCTTTTAGCTTCGATACCAGTCTCTGTATCGTGTCACCAGGTATTCTGTGCTCGCTGTGGTTGATTATGGATCCTCCCACCTTGGACTTTTTTAACAGTTCTGGAACCACGAATCCCGTGGTGCTGCCCACAGCACTGTCATCTATGTGTTGCGCTAGAATCATAACAGAACTGTCCATTTCTGTGACTAGTCCCACCAAATGCTGTGGGGGTGCCAATACGATCCTTACATTGTATTTTTTGGATACCTTTTCTACAGTTTTTACCAGCCTCCTTATCTTTTTGCCTGAAACTTCTTCATAGTTTTTACAGTTAATGATAAACATCTCTTTGGAGAGACTCTGCATTCTATTTAATTCTTCATCATCATAACTGCCCCAAGTGAAATCCAAACATGTTGCAGACTGCGATCCGGGCTGAATCGCAGGCAAAACCTGATCGATTTGTCAAAACACTCCCGGATTGCAGTATTGATGGCATTTCTGATTATTTTGTCTGATGTGTTGTTATGCTGTTATCGTCCACACTTAACTTGCCAGAATCCCTCTTGAGATGTTATCCATCTTTTGCAATCTTTAACTGGCTATCATACCTATTCTTCATTGCAAGCACTATTATCATCAGGACAAGCGCCGCACTATTTGTACCTATGATATATACATCCGATACCAAAACTCCGTAGACTATCCACAGAATCGCACCGGCGCCAATGAACATCATCAGATAGTTGGAGACATCCTTGAGCTGTTTTGATCTGTATCCCTTGTACACCTGTTCCACCCATCCTACAAGAATCAAGATTCCTGCCAGCACTCCGATTACAGCTAATGTCGCTCCGTCAACTTCCAATGCGCTAACTCCAAAAATCGTACAGGCCCGTCTGCTTTGGCTTGCCCAACATGACATCAAAGTTCAGGTCAAGTGACGATGTTATCTGCTCCAATGTCGATTCCATGAACTCCATGTATTTTTTAGAGTCAATCTCGTCTTTTCTTGCAAGTTCCAGCGGCTTTACGCCGGGCTTGTTTACAACCTTGATGTACAATATCCTGTCCCCCTTTTTGATCTCCTTGATTGATTCAAGCTGCCTTGCAGCCCTGATGTGTTGGGGAATCGTCTTTACGTACTCTGAGGGGGCCTTGCTGAGCATGACGCTGAATACCAGTTCCTCCAGAGGTATCTCCCTTGCCTCAATCCTCTTGCCAACCCGCGCAATGTCCTTTGAGATCTCCTGCTTTGCCTTTTTGAAATCCTCCACAGTCTGAACCTTTGAGAGTATCTCTATTAGTTCGTAGAACAGTTTTTTGATAAACGGGGGCGTATGTGACTTTTTTCCTGTCAGCCCCTTGACATCGACCTTGCCTGACTTTGTAACGCCAAGATAGTTCTTCTTCCTGTTGCTTAGCACACAGTACCGGTACGTCTTGTCGATCTCCAAATCCACACCGTGATCCTTTTTTGCCTGCAGTATCACCGTCTGAATCTGCTGGCTGGTCGGATTCTTGATAAACAGCGAGTCAGTATCCCCGTACAGCACCGTGATTCCTATGTCCTCGCATTTTTTTATGGTCTCCATGATGGTGTATCTCCCTATTGCAGTCGTAGCCTCTGCCACCGGCAGGAAGAACAGCGGAAATATCTCTGCCCCCATCACCCCATAGCTTGCATTCAATATTACTTTGAGGGCCTGGCTGACAACTGTATACTGCTGCCTCTGGTCAACTGTGAGCGTCTCCTTCTTGGAGAGGCTCTTGTAGTAGTTTACCCTCAAATCCCGCAGCGACCCAATTATCATTGCAGTCAGTCCGTTCTTTCTTGTGCATGTCCAGTGGTTGGTACCTGGAATCGTGTTTGTCTTGCATTCTGCGTGTGGACACCTGACTGTCTCATATGACAAATTCCTGACCTTGATTATACTTGGGTACAGGCTGGCAAAGTCCATAACCACCACATCAAAGTGGATTCCCACCTTTGGCTCGACTACAAGGCCTCCACGGTACTTTTTACTTTTGATTATTGCATCAGATATGACGCCCTCTGTTCTCTTGGCCAGCTCCTCCCGCTTTGGGATCAGATAATTTCCTTTTCTGTGCTCATAGTACATCAGACTGCGAATCCACTGCGATACCCCAAGCCGCGCAATATCGTCAATGGGCATTCTTGCAATCCTTGCAATGATAACCAGCAGATTCATCAGCAGGTTGTGATTGAAACTGGTGAGCTCGTACGTCAGCAACGCGTCATTGTAGCAGTATTTTGCAGTCTGGTACAGCGACATCTCGTCGAACTTTAATCCGTAATCTATCTTCTCTTTTCCCAGCAGTGCCTTCGATACGCTGTTGAGCGTAAAGTCGGTGTATGACTGGCTGAACGCATAAATCTGAAATGAGCGGTTAGACAGCGTCCTGTACAGGTCAATGTGAACCCCTTCTTTGAGCGCTGCATTGTCCTTCATTATGTAAAGCGGGTTCTCTGCCCTGCCTATCCCCAGCCTGTTTGCCCTGTTGTAAAGGTAGGGCAGGTCAAAGTCATCACCGTTATACGTCAGGACAAACGGAAAGTCACGGATCACCTTGAATGCATCCTGTATCATCTCTTTTTCCATGTCCTCGTTGTAAAATACAACCTTGATGCCTGCCTCCAACTCGTTTATTCCCTCTTCGGTATCTTTTGTCTTCAGCACAAAAATCTGGTCAAACCCGTCTGATCCCTTCAGGCCCACTGCCGTAACCTTCCTCTCTGCAATCTTTGGGTCAGGAATACGTCCTATCTCTGCCTCCACCTCGATGTCCACGCTGAGCCTCCTTATCTCGGGAATCGGCTGGTTTAGCAGGTCTGCCCATTCTGAGATGTATGTCTTGAACTCTTCTGCATCAACCATGCTCTTGCTGTCGACTTTGTCCCACAGCAGGCTCTTCAGTGCAAGTTTTACCTCGTCAGGTATGGGCTGGTCTTGTGGTATTATCTTGCCGTCTGTGACGGAATAATATTTTCCAACGATCAGTCTCCTGTCATAAAGATAGTTCTCATAGTATTTGATATCTGACTCCCAGGTCTCGATCAGATTTCTGACACTCTTGCCCCCTGCAGCTCCTCCTATTGCCAGCGGGTCGGCAGCTATAATCTTTGATACATTTATCTGCTTGTCAGTCATCAGATCATATCTCTGGACGCTCTTTATCTCCAGTATGTCATCTCTCTCTTGTAAAAATTCCAACTCTTCGGATGTCAGTTTTGAGTAACAGTACGGCTTGTGGTTTGTCTCGTCTCTCCACAGGAATAGTTTTTTGGATACTGGCTCGTAGAACTTTAAGACTGCAGATTTCAAGATGCCATCATATGTTGCCGATACCAGCATTGAGGGTTCCATTGATTTGATATTTGTTTCAGACATCTACTGCATCTTATCCTGATCTCTCGTATTGCCCTAACAGCTCCTTTGCCCAATATGCAATCCTTTCTTTCTCCAAAGTCACTATCTCAACATTTGACTGCTGCATCAGCTGGTGATCTGTTTCAGGATACGCATCAAGACAGACAAACTTTTTGATTCCAACTGTAATTGCCATCTTTGTGCATTCCATGCATGGGGCAAATGTTGTGTACAGTACGGTGTTATCAAGTCCTGCCTTGATTCCCAGAATTGCACAGTGCATGATGGCGTTGGCCTCTGCGTGGTTGCACAGACATCTGTCAAGGGACTCCCCTGACCGTATCTTTCCTTGCATGCGCAGCTGGCATCTGTGACACCCTCCCTCAAAGCAGTTCTTGATTCCAGGCGGCGTGCCGTTATACCCTGTTGCCAGCTGGCGGTGTTCCCTGACTATGACTGCGCCAACCTGTCTTGTCATGCAGTTTGACCTGAGTTTGGCAAGTTCTGCCTGAAGCATAAAATATTCGTCCCAACTGGGTCGCTTGAAATCGCTCATAGGATTCATCTATGTCTGTTCAATATGAGAGTTTATGTGTGGCAGGTGGATTTTGAAGAGATCAAATAAACTGTAAGTCTTATGATCGCGGCAGTTAGGACTCGTTACTGCAAAAAATGCCAATGCTCGCTATCCATACCAAAAAAATCCACATTTGGGATCTTGTGTTGCGACTGTGGGTTTGCATGATGCAAAATGGGATGTGATCAGTTACAGTCGTCGTTGTTGTTATTGTTGGCAACTACACGCTGTGTCTTGCAGACATGTCATTAGGCTGCAGTCAACTGCAGGTTCAAGTCTGGATTTTTTCGTATCAAGGCAAAGATACCCAAATTGCATCATTGTGCCTCGTTTTGAAAAGACGGATGCACTGCCTCAAAGTCAGAAGGCGCAAGCATGCCTTGCGATCTAATGCATGCATCAGCCTGATACGGGTTGCTACATGATGGATATTACATTGAGCTGTGCATAGCTTTTGATGAAACTAAAGAATAAAACCACAAGATTGCACTGTTATGTTGATGGACAAGTTTGTCGAAAAAAAATACATTCGAAAAGACTCAGTCGAGCTGCGAGAGTATCAGGTAAGCCTTGCACAGCAGGCAATCAAAGAGAATTGCATCGTTGTCTTGCCCACGGGTCTTGGAAAAACAGCGGTGGCGCTGCATGTGATTGCACAGTATCTGGCAAACGGCACAGGTGGCATACTGTTCCTGGCACCTACAAGAGTTTTGGTAAACCAGCATTTTGAATTTCTAAAAAACAGTCTGACCTTGGATGACATGTCATTAATTACAGGAGAGGACACAATACAAAAGAGGGCCAAGTTATGGGGCAGCAGCGTAATTTGTGCTACGCCTGAAATTGCCAGAAATGATCTTAACCGCGGCATAGTCTCATCAGAACAGTTCAGCCTTGTAATCTTCGATGAGGTCCACAGAACCATCGGCGACTATGCGTATTCCGGCATTGCCCAAAGGTTTGAGAATTCGTCTGCACGGCTTGTCGGGATGACTGCAACACTGCCTAGCGAAAAAGAAAAGGCAACTGAAATCCTGACAAGGCTGCGAATATCAAGCGTTGCAGAGAGAACAGAGGACAGCGATGACGTAAAGCCGTACACTCAAGATACACACACTGAATGGATATCTGTAGATCTGCCGCAGGAGCTAAAAGTGATTCAGAAGCTGCTAAAACTGGCTTTGGATGCAAGGTACGACCAGCTGCGTAGCAACGGCGTTTCTCTGGCACAGCAGCAGTCGCTCTCAGCACTGCTTCAAGCCAGACCCTACGTGCTAAGTAAGAACAGGCCCTCTGCAAAGCCGTTGTTTACGGCAATCCGGATTCACTATGCGCTAAACATGCTGGAGGTTCACGGGATTACGCCGTTCCTGAAGTTCTGCGAGCGCGCACGCGCAAAGAAGGGCATCGGCGTCAAGGACCTCTTTGAGGTAGACCCAAACTTTACAAGGGCCATACATCTTGCAAATGTGGCTCAATCCAAGGGAATAGAGCACTCAAAAATTCCCAAACTCAAAGACATACTGGAATCTGTTCCGGGCAAGGCGTTGATCTTTACCAGCTATCGGGATTCTGTGGAACTAATACACAAGCGACTCACAGAACTTGGCATATCTGCCGGAATACTGATTGGCAAATCCGGCACAACAGGATTAAAACAGAGAACGCAGATAGAGACTGTGCAAAACTTTAGGGACGGGTTGTTTGATGTGTTAGTTGCTACCCGTGTGGGCGAAGAGGGATTGGATATAGCAGAAGTCAACCAGGTAATTTTTTATGATAACGTACCTAGTTCCATCAGGTTTGTTCAGAGGCGTGGCAGAACCGGCAGAAAGGATACGGGCAAATTAGTGGTATTGATTGCCAAGGATACAATTGATGAGACGTACTATTGGATAGGAAGGCGAAAGATGACTGCCGCCAAGTCCATGGGCGGCAAAATGACCAAGATATTGGAGGAGAATCAGGAGATGGAATCCCATAGAGTAGGTCTGGATCTGTTCGTCTAACTCATCTGTCAAGTATGTCATCCAAAATCCGTCTCTTTCTTTGGATTACCCTGTTTTTCATTCCGGATTCTAGATGGTGAACACTGGTGTTTTTTGCAGCAAGCAGGTTCTCCAGCCTTATATCGAACTGGTCTTCAAGAAAATTTTTCAGGCGATCCCCGTTCTCCATCTCCAAGCTTTCCCGTGCCTCTCTTGCAAGGCCTGCAATGGATTTTTCTAGATACTCTAGGGTCTCATCCAGAATTTTCTGATCAAACAATAACAGTATCATGGACTTTGTACGCAAAAAAACGTTTTGTTTTACAACCTTTGTTGTGGCGTTTAAAACTATCTCAAATCCTCCAGTATGTCCATAACTGACTACTGCTTACCAGTTCAGAATTCTCAACAGCGCGTTTTACATGCCTGTTGACTTTACTCTCAAGCCATTCTCTTAATGATGTGGTATCCGAACTCACTTTTTACCGGCTGGGATATCTGGCCGATCTCCAACTTGAATGCCGTTTCTTCAAAAGGCTTTACCATCATGCCTTTTGTAAAATAGCCCAAATTCCCGTCCTTTTTTCCACTGCCTTTATCAATTGAGAGCTCCTTTGCCAGCTTGCCGAACTTTTCACCCTTTTTAATTCTCTCCAAAACAGCAAGGGATTC
>JAKZUU010000054.1:0-4891 GCA_047516405.1 Candidatus Nitrosopumilus sp.
AGTGATGGTTGTGGTTTTTGGAAATGATCTGCTAAGGATGTCCGTATCAACGCAGGACTATGACATCTTCGTTGATCCGCTGCTTGACAAGCAGAATCTGTTTGTGATAGGACGGGTAACCGTACAAAATACGGGGTCTGAGGTCCTGACTAACATACGTGTCAATTTTGGCGCAGGCGACAACCTTGATCTTGGCACATTATCTCCAGGGCAGAAGGTCATTTTGTCTCCTCCTGCCGGCAATCCGATGGAGTTTGTCATGGTCACTGCAGACAACGACATCTTTGTGAGCAAGGGGTATCGCCAGATGCCAAAGATGGTAGGGATGATGGGTTCCTAAACCCTCAATTTTGGGTAGATGCTGGCGGCGGTTCTGTTAACTTGACGGGTGTTGACTCACGATCTTATTTGTGTTAACTGTCGGGTGTTTTTGGGCATTTTCGATGGTTGTGAGCATCTATACCAACGATGAAAAATTAGTATGACATTTCCCATAATGACCTGATTTGGGTGGTTCGATACACTCAACACATCTTAATCATCGGTAATTTGATTGACAGATTCTGTGTTTTAGATTGCACAATACACTTCATGTACAGCTTACGCTGAATGCATGCTGCATAAAATTATGCGTTACCTTAGATCATTCGGTACAGGAACGTTTCAACATCAAGGTTGGGTTTTGCGTACCTTGGGTATCTGGCAATTGCCTTGCGCAGCATGGCCAGACTGGTGTGTGGCACATCAAGCACCTTGCGTTTGTGTTCCCTCCAATATGGCTCAATTGCACTGATCTCAGGGGTTGCAGCTGGAAGAAACTTTAGCGTCAGGCCGTCTATCATCTCAACAAGCTGACGTATCAGCCTTGCATAGTGCTGCGGGGCGTTGTCAAGTATCAGGCAGATCTTCCCAAACTTGCGTACTGCAGCCTTGATAAATTTGGCAAAAGCGTGCATGTCAAACTTGTCGTATTGTCTGAACATGCTCCTGCCGTCAGTGGTAATCAACCCAAACACTATAGTCTTTGAGTGCGAGCCTGTGTATACGTAGGATGCACGTATTCCACTTCTGGTGTAGCCACGCTTTCGTGCCCGGGGCCCTGCGATCACTATGGATTCGTCCTGTATTGCAGTGACTATTCCTTTTTTGTCGTTTTTTATGGTGCCTGCAATCTCTTTTTGAAACGTATGGATCTCTTCGACCGATACCCTGTTTGCATGCAACCCCGACCTGAACCTTCACGATGATGCCTGATTATGCGGAATTTTTAGGTTCCGCCACGCCTACGATGGCGATCTCAACAGAGCAGAATGGCGCCGACTGCTTGGAGGACTGACAGGCCCACCTGTGCAGCTTTGCAGACACGGTGCCGGACGTTTCGTGCACAGCTTGCACTGGCTGCATGCTGTGCAGAATTACGTACTCTCTCAAATGATTTGATACGGAATTTTTTCAACATCGAGACATGGTTTTGTGTTCCTCGTATATCGGGTTACCATGAATATCTAATCTTATGATTTAATCACGAGTTTAAAGGACTCGGCACATATCTGTCAGTTCATGCAAAATCAAATGTGCCGTTGTCTGCATCAAAGTGGCCGGATTTGTACCATGCACCGTCACGAATGCTCCAGAGGCCATAGCTGGGTGTTGCAAAGTCCCCAAACTCGTTCAGGCTGACCGTGCCGATGGCGCCAGTATGTGTGGCTGCAACATCGATTATGCTGTCACGGATTACCAGTGGATCAATCGAGTCAGTCTCCAATATGGTCTTGCCCAAAACTCAGACACTGTTATATGGTGAGAATTCATAAACACAAGTTGTTCTCCATACACTAAAGCGTTCATCTACATGTGTATATGCATCATTTCTGGATGTATCAAATTGAGTACTAATAAAGTTGACATCCTGTAGGAACGCCGATGCCGTCGGATCATCTGACAAGACACGGTCACGCGATGAACCGTCAGAACCGAACCACCTTACAGTCTGCAAGTTATCAAAAGAGTCTGCAGAGTCAAACAGGTGCACAGTTTCAGAGAAGCCGATCACAAGTATTGCAACTTTATCTGCAGAGTATTGACCAGTATATTCATGAACAAGATCAGACAGCAGATCTGCCTCAGCAGAGTATGCAGCAATTTCTGGAGAGTAGCGTATGCCGTCATCCATTCAATAGAACGAGTACGAGACCGTGGATGATCAAACACAGAACCGTATGAATGCAGAACATGACAGGAAAAAATCCATCTGAAAGCATACATGGAGCCGTACTGCTATTTTTTAACACCAATAAAGAACGTACCAAATTCAAACTCCTTACAATAACATATTGGTCAACAGCAATGACCATCTTTGGTGTGATCGAACAGGTCGGCCAAAGGAATTTGGGAGGTTGGAGAAAGCAGAGATCCGGGAAGGCGCGGAAAAAGTCAATCGCCGGGCAAAACATAGATACTAAAATTTTTGACTAAAGTATGAACAAAACTAGGTGCCAGTGGGTCCGGAAGGGAATACATCAAAGGCACCACGATGCAGAATGGGGCGTACCGCTGCACGATGACAGAAAGCTGTTCGAGTTTCTCCTGCTAGACGGGGGGCACAGGCGGGGATTATCGTGGGCAACAATACTATACAGGAGGCCTGCGTGCAGAAAGGCCTTTGAGAGGTTCAGTCCTGACAAAATTTCCCGGTACACAAAAAGCAATGTTGATTCAATTCTAAAGAATCATGGCATAATCAGGAACTGAAAAAAGGTGGAATCGTTTGTCAACAACGCAAAAAAGTTTCTAGAGATAAAAGACGAGTTTGGCACATTTAACGAGTACACTCGGGGCAGTTTGTCAACTACAAGACTGCAGTAAACAGGTTACGGGAACTGGAATGAGATACCGTCCACGAGCAGAGAGTCAGAAGAAATGAGCAGGGATTTGAAAAGGAGGGGGTTTACCTTTGTCGACCCTACCATATGCTACGCGTTCATGCAGTCAGTCAGAATGTTCAACGATCGCATCGTGACGTGCTTTAGACACAAAGAACTGCGCGGGGTTTGATTTTGTGCCTGCTCCAGAGTTGCCTGAAAGACCGGCATTATGAAAAAATCAGGTAAAATTACTTGGTCTCATCTCCGCTGATTAGATACGTGGTGCTATCTGTGAACAGAAAATTTGTATAGTGATTCTCATGAAAAAATTTGTTTCTTGCACCTCGCAGACTGCCGAGAATTAAAAATTCACTTTAAAGTTAACCCTTTATGATTTGACCTGATTGTGTGGCATTTTCAGGTTCCACGCGTATACTATTTGCCAGAAATGATCTGCCAATCATTTGACGCCACTCTCCTTTCTGCCTTTGTTACATCTGTACAAAACCGGTGGACCGTCCAAGATCAGCGCAAATCCTGCCATTCAGGCGGTGTTTAGATCCGTTCATGGTGGTTCGTTGGCAGATTCCATGGCATTTTTTATTTGACATCCAATGCCGCAGATTTTAAAAGAACTGCCAAATACTTCAATGGTCTGTGCCGCCTGATGATCAGATGTCTACAGACCGCGAACCCATATCATCTGGCATGCGGTGGTTAGATGATTACGATGACGTACAGGTTCTGACGCTCATACGCATGTGGTCAGGCTTTGAGCCAGAGTTCATCACTGATGTCCAACTGATGGCCTCGCTGGAATTTGATTACCCTGACGCGTACCCCTTCCTCCCTTTTTCAGGTGCATTCAGCCCCGCAATTCGGATATATTGAGATCCTCTTATTTTTCTACGGATCTTGATAATATCACCGTAATTATGCTCTAAACTTTACGTCGTACGGATTTTTTACTATAAGCCGTAGCCTATCTCCTATATGTTTTCCTTCTTGATCAGTTAGCTCAGTAGCCAAAATCTAGGCAGATGTTAGATGGAGAATCTGTGGCAGATCACATGTTTAAAACTAAAATGCAGAACATTCTATGTGATCAATGCCATCTGAATGTCAGGACAGTATAATATGCTACATACGATCCTCACATGGGGCAAAAAAGCGTGCAGATGTGGCTTGTGGACTAGCGGCATTGCAGTAGTGTTAGATAACGCAATAAAATCAAAATTCAAAGCGTGTAGGTGTGGATTGCAGGCTAGGATGCATTGCAGTAGATCTGTAGGTGCGCCTCAGGAAGCGACGGCAGAAATCAAATGCAGTGTTTGAATTCGTTGCTGCAGCAGACAGTCTCGCGGGAGTTACTGCGGAAGCGACATGACAATGTCGATGTTACGGCAAGTGGCATCTGCAGAACCGGCAAGAGAGACCCCCGGCGGCGGTTCTTCATACCTGCTGTTCCATGGAAGAGTGTGCATCATTATGATTATCTTCATGTCAGTCTGTGTGATCTTAGAGTATACGCCGCCAAATACGGATGGATTGTTTGTCAGCTCGGCGTTTGCAAGAACCCAAGAGTTGAATAGGACAAGAGAATACAGAAAACACAGCGTCCGGACTGTGACACTCCTGCTGCGCGTTCTTACCCTCTGGTTTTCCACCATTCTAAAACCGGTCTCTATCATCCATCTCTCAGAGTAGCGTTTGAGATCGATGTCCGACCTGTTTGTGGCAAACGCAATGTATTTCTCTTCTGGTTTTTTCACACAAGACTCACTCTTGCTCTTCTTCTTGCTCTTCTTCTTGCTCTTCTTGCTCTTCTTCGTGCGGTCCGTTATGTGCATTGTATACTCTACGTAATCGTTCTTGGATTTTGCTATACGGAACACAGATACCGCAGGACGCTCTCCCCTGGAAAACTCCTCAATGGCCTTTACAACATTGGCCGTGTTGACGCATGGAATCAGGTAATCCACGCCTAGATCCCCCAACATTCTGATGACATCAGTGGAAAAGAACTC
>JAKZUU010000055.1:0-3717 GCA_047516405.1 Candidatus Nitrosopumilus sp.
TAAAAACAGGGATTTTGAGACAGACCCAGACGACAGACCAAAAAAATTCATCACAGTGGCATACCCATACCCCAACTCGCCGCAGCACATAGGACACGGCAGAACGTACACGCTGACTGATGTCCATGCAAGATTCTACAGGATGCAGGGGTACAATGTGCTGTTTCCGATGGCGTTCCACTATACTGGAACCCCGATACTTGGCATGGCAAAGAGGATACAAAATAATGATGAAAGACTGATAGAGGATCTGAAAAACCTGTACAAGGTTCCGCCACAGACAATACAGGAGTTTGCAGAACCGGTAAAGATTGCAGACTATTTCCACGAGGAGATAAAGTCAGGAATGATAGAGATGGGATACTCTATTGACTGGAGACGTGAGTTTACAACAATTGATGCAGTGTATAACAAATTCATCACCTGGCAGATCAACACGCTAAAAAAGAAGGATCTGATTATTCAAGGCTCGCACCCCGTCGGATGGTGTCCAAAAGACCAGAACCCGGTATCACAGCACGATACGCAGGGCGATGTGGAGCCTGATTTTACAGAGTACATCTTGATCAAATTCAAGCTAGATGATTACATCATTCCAACTGCAACACTGAGGCCTGAGACAATATTCGGCGTAGTTAATCTGTGGATCAACCCAGATACCATCTACAAGAAAATTCTGGTTGACAGCAAGGAGAAATGGATTGTCAGTGCAGAATGCGCATACAAGCTGGAGTTTTTGGACAAGGACATCACGTATATCGGCGAGATCAAGGGCTCAGAATTGATTGGCAGTACGGTGGATATTCCGCACAGGGCAGACAAGATAGTGATACTGCCTGCAACTTTTGTGTCAAGCGGGACGGGAACAGGCATTGTAATGTCAGTGCCTGCACATGCGCCATTTGACTGGCAGGCGCTAGAGGATATCAAAAAGACACAGTCAGAACCAGAACTGGCCTCAAAGATTAGTCAGATCGTACCAATATCAATCATAGAGACACCGGACTACGGCAAGATGCCGGCAGAGGAGGCAATCAAGAAATTCGGTGTCGCGAATCAGGACGATCCAAAACTTGAGGAGGCGACAAAAGAGGTGTATGCAAAAGAGTTCTACGGTGGGAAACTAAAGGCAAATACAGGCAGATTTTCAGGAATCAAGGTGCAGTTTGTAAAAGAGCAGATAAAGGAATGGTTGACTGCAGACGGTCATGCAGACATCTTACTAGAGATAACAGGCACTGCAACCACTACTGCTGACGGAACAGTACAGACAACAGTAAGATGCAGGTGCGGCGCGCAATGCGTTGTCAAGGTTCTCAACAACCAGTGGTTTCTAAACTATGGAGACAAGGACTGGAAGAGTTTGGCAAGCCAGTGTTTTGATGCGATGAACATACTGCCCCAAGAGATCAGACCAGAGTTCAACTATGTAATTGGATGGCTGCGTGAGCGGGCATGTGCAAGACAGCACGGCCTGGGTACAAAGCTGCCATGGGACAAGGACTGGATAGTTGAGAGCCTCTCAGACTCTGTAATATATATGGCATACTACATCATATCAAAATTTGTAAATGACGGTACGGTTACAGCAGATAAATTAGACGATGAGTTCTTTGACTACATATTTTTGGACAAGGGCAATCTCGGTGAGATATCACAGGCAACCAGCATTGCAGGTGATACTATTGCAGAGATCAAGAGAGATTTCCAGTATTTTTACCCCGTTGACTCCAGACACTCAGGCCGTGATCTGGTCCCAAACCATCTGACATTTTTTGTCCTGAATCATACTGCAATATTTCCCAGAGAGTACTGGCCAAAAGAGATCGTAGTGAACGGCTCTGTGCTTATGAACGGCTCAAAGATGTCAAAGAGTATGGGGAACATCATACCGCTACGAAAGGCAGTAAGGGATTACGGGGCAGACCCAATACGGCTATCTATAATCATTCTGGCAGAGCTGCTCCAGGATGCAGACTTTAACTTGGAGTCTGTGATAGGAATGCAAAACAAGCTAGAGTCATTTTACAGGGAATGCTCAAGACTAAAGGCAGCAGACATTGGGATTTTGCAAGCAGAAGACACATGGATAATCTCAAAGACTCAGATAATGATATCACAAGTGACAGGCTCAATTGAGAAGATGAGGTTGAGGGAGGCCTTGCATGACATCTTGTTTGCATTCGAGTCAGATTTGAGCTGGTATACCAAAAGGGTCAAGGCAAAAGGCAGAAAAGATTATCCCGGGATACTGCACCGTGTAAACTCTGTACGTGTAGCAATGCTCTCGCCGTTTGCGCCACACATTGCAGAGGAGATGTGGGAGATGCTAGGACAGCACTCAAAAGAGATGCCAGTATCAAAGACGAGATGGCCAGAATACTCTGATGAGGAGATGAATATCACATCAATCCAGTCCGAAGACCTGTTAAAGTCCACAATAAACGATATCGGAAAGATTCTCAGGGTTGCAAAGATTACAAACCCGCAAAAAATTATAATTTATACCTCCAGCGCCTTCAAATCTCGAGTATATCACAGCGTTTTGGAGAAGGTGATGGGCGGACAGACAAACATGGGCATCATCATGAAAGAGTTGATTGCAGACCCCGATACTGCAGATGTTAAAAGGATTCCAGACTTTGTGCAAAAGACAATCAAAGATATTTTGTCTGTGCCAACAGAGATTAGGCAGGCAAGAAAAGAGTCTGCACAATGGGACGAAAAGGGTTTCCTGGCAGAGGAGTTGGTCCAGCTGGCAAAAAAGGAGTTTGATGTGGCAGACATGACAGTGTATGCAGAGACAGACCCCGACATTTACGACCCCGAAGGCAAGGCAAGGCATGCAAAGCCGTTCAAGCCTGCAATATATATTCAATAGAACAAATCTAATAATGTGTATGCAGTTATGTATCTGTACCAAGAGTGTATTGTAACAGAACTATATCCGCCTGCCATCCATGGATGTCAGCCTCCGTTCAATTTGGATTGTGGCATAATGTCAGTCAAAAGATACAAAGACTGGAAGACGATACAATTGAAGGATGTGGACTGTCGCTCTTTCCTAAATAAACAGGCACAAGATCGCATACCCGCCACCATTGTACCCTAATACGACCCGACTGGATCCACACCACACATTATACCCATTACAGATATTTATGTTGCGGGTCAATTTGGTTCTCTTTGAAGATTGAATGCAACCTAGTATGAGGGATATTTCAGATTCAGAATCAATCTTTCAAATCAACGTGTCTTAATTAAGACGAAATGGAAGTATTGTATGCATGGTGCTGGCCATAAAGATCCTCTCACTTTGGCCACACTACGTATAAAAACTAATGAGTAAAATATTATGGCAGGTATCGTGCATTAGAACAACTGACAAAGCAACGATCTTCAATAGGAGATAATCGTGACAAAGAGAAGATCAAGACATGTTGTTTTGAGGAAAAAAGAGGTGTGCCGCCATCAAAGCAGAACATATGACACGTAAACGACAAGATCACGCATAGGATGCCACCGATAGAAATTGTACTGCTGCTACATAGTACTGGACTTGAATAGATAAGACACCACATAACCGCAAGAAGATGAGAACCGAATCGCTCAAACATTCAATCAAAAACAGTGTTTGGGATAATTTTGCACGCAGAACAGACATGAGGCCGCAGAGAAGAAATCTCCGAGTCAACAACACATGCCTTGAAGGAATTA
>JAKZUU010000056.1:0-17093 GCA_047516405.1 Candidatus Nitrosopumilus sp.
TATAACCCCTGAAATATTATGCAACGTATTGCTTGATGTATCTGCACTTGAAAAATTTGACTCCCAAAGAATGCACAAGGTATACGACATGTGGCCGCAAATTGCGTTAGATTCTTTTAAGACACGGCAAGACGAGATTCGTTTTGAGGGAATCGACCATATCGTATTTGCAGGAATGGGCGGTTCAGGCACGTTAGGTGACATCATTGCATCAATCTTATCGAAGACTGGCATTCACACATCAGTCATCAAGGGGTATCTCTTGCCAAAAACTGTGGATTCTGATACCTTGGTAATTACAACCAGCGTATCGGGAAACACGCAAGAGGTTCTGACAATATTGAAAAACACACAAGATATAGGATGCAAAAAGGTGGTTGCATTCTCATCGGGTGGGGAAATCAAAGACTATTCACTTAAACATGCAATAGATTTCAGAGAGATCCCCCAGATTCATTCCCCCCGCGCATCCTTTGTATCGTTTCTGTTCTCAATGCTGAGGATTCTAAAGCCTGTAATTCCGTTTAAGGACAGCGATGTGTATGAAACAATAGATGAACTGAAGATTCAAAACAAGGCTATCTCGTCTCATAATCTCTCTGAAAGCAATCCTGCCATAACCTTGGCAAAATGGATAAATGGAATTCCGCTAATCTATTATCCTTCGGGATTACAGGCAGCTGCCATCAGGTTCAAGAACTCTATGCAAGAGAATGTAAAGATGCATGCAATCACAGAAGACATTATCGAGTCGTGCCACAACGGTATTGTATCATGGGAGAGAAAATCCAATGTTCAACCCATACTCCTTGAAGGGAAAGATGACTATTACAAAACCAAAGAGAGATACGGCATAATAAAAAACTATTTTGACGAGAAAAACATCAGTTATCAAAGCATATCCTCAGTTAACGGAAGCATACTCTCAAAACTTGTAAACCTGATCTACTTTTTGGATTACGCCAGTATCTACAGGGCCATACTCTCAGAGATTGACCCCTCTCCGGTAGAGTCCATCGATTTTATCAAGGACAAATTAGACGAGTGATTCTGGCACTGGCATCTTTTCTGAATTTATGATAAATTGTGCATTAAGACTTGGTACAGTCAATATGTCTAGCTGCGCATCATAGGTTCTGATTTACATATATCATATGTTGGGAATAAACCACGATCTGATCTTATGGGCATAAAACATCATTCATCATCTTTTTGTGAGTGCATCATCTTATATGACGGCACAGCCACCTGATTCGTTTTATATAGGGACAAAAAATAAAAAATTCGTTGAGCGACAGCGATAATTTTGACTCATTGCGGACAGTACAATGGAAAGACAACAAGGTAATAATGATTGATCAGACCAAACTGCCAAACAAACTAGAGTTTGTAGAGTATACCACTTTTCAAGAGATAGCACACGCAATAAAGACACTCATCGTCAGGGGCGCGCCTGCAATAGGTGTCTCTGCGGCATTTGGGCTTGCACTTGCAGCCTTGCAAAGTACTGCCCAGACTAGGGATGCCTTGCTTGCAGATTTGGAGGCTGCAAGCACAACTCTTGCTGCCACAAGACCCACTGCCGTAAACCTTGTCTGGGGCCTCAAACAAATCATGGACACTGCAAAGGCAGAAGTTACTGTCAAGGATACAATCCAAAAAGTTATTGCAAAATCAGTCCAGATGGCAGAAGACGACCTTGCAATCAACAGGGCCATGGGAAGACATGGCTCTATCTTGTTTAATAACAACGACACGATCATGACCCATTGCAATGCAGGCGCATTGGCTACCGTGGGTTATGGCACGGCACTAGGTGTTATACGCGCAGCCCGTTCCAGCGGAAAAAATGTCAAGGTCGTGGCCACTGAGACCAGACCCGTACAGCAGGGATCAAGGCTGACTGCCTTTGAGTTAAAGCATGACGGCTTTGATGTCAGCTTGATACCTGACACTGCAGTCGGTTACTCCATGGCAAACAACCTTGTCAACAAGGTCATTGTGGGTGCTGACAGGATAGTCAAGACAGGCCATGTATTCAACAAGATTGGAACATATCAGGTAGCCACGATGGCACATGCGCACAACATTCCATTTTATGTGGCAGCGCCTCTGTCCACCATAGACTTGCTCACTGATGCAAAGGATGTCATAATAGAGATGCGCAAGGGCACAGAAGTCACTCAGATAGGCACAGTCCGTACGGCCCCTGACGGTGTAGGCGTAATCAATCCTGCATTTGACATGACCCCTCCTGAACTGATATCTGGAATTATTACAGAAAAAGGCGTGGCAACAGCACCGTACACCGTATCTATTCCCAAGTTATTTGAAGCTAATTAATAGAAAGTTTTTATTGTTTTCAAGTTGTGGTTTAGAATATGAGTACAGTATCTGCCCAGGCAATCGAGAATTCGCTGAAACAGTGCATGGACCCAGAAGTTCCCTTGAACATTGTAGAGATGGGCCTGATCTACGGAATTGATATCAAGGAAAACAATGACGTTAACATAAAGATGACAATGACTACCCATGGCTGCCCACTGCATGAGACGCTGGTACAGGATGCCACAAGGTTTGCAAAGAAGGTTCCCGGCGTTAACAATGTCAACGTAGAGATTGTCTGGGAGCCTGCATGGACAATGGACAAGATGTCTGATGAGGCAAAGATAAAGATAAAAAATATGGGTGCCAGCATGAACGGCGCTAATGCTACACCTGCCCCAATCAATTACGAGTTGGCATTGCCCCAGGGAGTGGGAAAACTGGTAACACAGGAAGACGGTTCAATGGTACTTGCAAACGAGCATGACCAAGGCTTTATGGTGAATCAGGCAATTGTTGACTTTTGGAAGTCGTGCAACGGACAGCGCAAGGTGACAGAGTTAGTCCAGGTATTTGCAGAGCAGACAGGGTTGCAGCGGGGCCAGGTCGAGAAAGAGGTTTTACAGTTATTGCAGCAGCTGCGTGACGGTGGCCTGATTGTAATTGACGGACACGACGCACCAAACACCGAATTTAAGAGGCAGTCCTAAAACACGTGGTTTGAGTTTCCGCCATCAAAGTTTATTGTGACACCTGTCAGGTATTTTATGTCGTTTTCAACTATTGCCTTGACAAAACTGCCTATCTCTTCTGGTCTGCCCAATCGTTTCATCGGCAGCGCCTTAAAGTACTCTGGAATGTCATTTATTAGCTGACGCGTTCTGTCAGTGTCAATTGGTCCTGGCGCTATGTTTATGCAGCTGATATTTTTTTGCGCGTATTGCTTGCTTTGCACCTTGAACACCTCTGAGAACGCTGTACGGTACGCAGAAGATATGATAAGATTTGGGGTTGGTTCCTTTATTACACTTGAGCTAATCAAAAAGATGTAGCCTCCATCGTTTATCTTGATGTTCTGCAGTATGATGCAAAATCCCAGAAACAACTGATTGTGGTACCTGTTCCAGTCCTCCTCTGTGATATCTGGGAACTGTATTGGCAGAGGGCCTCCGGTATTCAAGATTAGAATGTCTGTCTGCCTGTGCGTCTCAAGAAAGTTTTTTACACTTGCAATGTCCGAGGTGTCAATATCTCTTCTTGATGTCGCGACAGTGTCGATGCCTATTGATTGTAGCGCCTGGGCTATTGCCCTGCCTATGCCTTTTGAGCCTCCAAGAACTATCGCTTTAGTCATTATGATGATATGGGTTGATATCAGATGATTAAATTTCTTTACGTTCCCCTGTTGATTGATTGCAATTCATAACTGTTCATATACCGTTTCTGCATTACTATGTCCAGTGGCCTCTGTCCTTTTCATGGCAATCGCAATAGGCGTTGCAACTGCCCTGCTCGCATCACTTGCATTCCAGTTTCTGGCCCCTGTCGACAACTCAGTTTTGTCCCCTGCAGAACAGAACTGCCAGAATATCGCCGACCAAGGATATCAAATCCATCAAGCATATCCCAGTTCAAGTCTTGATCAACTCCCACACGATGTCTTTGAGGAGCTGTCTGACCTTGATGAATTATGGATGACACAGTGCGTATCAGTCCTTCCGGCCGACTCGTTATTTAGCATCATAAACAATGTTGAACGGGATTCATCTTTTGGTGAATAACGATGATTATGATAACGATGATGATGATGATAGCGATGACGATAACAACAACATTCATGTCTATCTAAAATGCTTCCATCCCAAATCCCTTAATCTAATCATTCTACCATTACCTTGTTTTTGCACAAAAACCCCTTCTCCTATTGCAACATATCCTATCTCCATAACCGGCGTCTTTAACGCAACAGCATTCTTTTCAATTATTCTTTTATGTTTTGGTGATGCTGTAAACACAAATTCGTACTCTTCTCCGCCATGAAAGACCAGATCATTCAAATTCAACTTTTGTGATTCTGCAAAATCTTTTACATCCGTCAAACACGGCACCTCGGTTACAACAAATTTCTTTTTGCCCTGTCTTGACATCTCATTTAGTGTAGTTGATAATCCGTCACTGGAATCCATTGATGACGAAAAGTATCTCTTGTTCTTCAAGCCAAAACTCATTCTGGGTTTGGGTTTGAGAACTGATGCAACAGCTCTTTTGGCAAAACTCTTGTCTGCAATTTTTTTGCCTGCCAACAACACGTGTAGTCCTGCAGCCGTATATCCGAACGGACCTGTAACAAAAATCAGATCTCTCTTTTTGGAGCCGCTTCTTGTGACTATCTTTTTATCTGCCATCCCAAAGATGCACACGTTAAAGACGATCTCTTTGCCCTCATTGGTATCTCCGCCAAGAATTGATATGTCATACTCTTTGCACGCATTCTTAAAGCCTGTTGCAATCTCGCTGACTTTTAGGCGTGGAATAGTCTTTGGCAGGTTCACTGAAATCATCCCGTATCTGGGCTTGACACCTTTTGCCGCAAAATCGCTGATGCATGCCACAACGCTTTTTCTTGCAGCGTCTGCCAGAGTCATTTTGGGTGGAATGTCCGTGCTCTGAACTAGCGTGTCAGTCTTTGCCACAATTTTTGTCCCGCCCAAACTACACGTCTCTACATCTTCTGATATCCAATCTTTTCTGCCTAGTTTACCCTGAAAAATTTTGATTATTGAGGATTCATCTAACCTTGTCATAACTTTGATTCACCAACTCTGTCGCGTTTTTAAGAATTTCCTTGCATTTATTTTTGTCATTTGATTCTGCTGAAACCCTGATAACGTCTTCCGTGTTTGATCTTCTAATTAATACCCAGCTGTCCTCATCTACAATCCCCTTGAGGCCGTCAAGTAAAACTGTCTCAGAGTACTCTTTTGAAAACTCTGGTGTCATGTCTTCAATAACTGCATCATGAAAATTTGAGTCCATATACACCTTCTCTCTTATCTGCTGATAGCTTTCCATGTATCGTATCATTTCATCAAACTCTGCAGTGCCAAGCATTGATGCAATCAAGCCGCTTGTAAGAATTCCCTCTCTGCAGTAATTAAACTCTGGTAAAATAAAACCGCCACTGCTCCCCTCCCCTCCTGCCTGGGCCTTGCTCTTTAGCATGAGGTCAACTACATTTGCCTCTCCCACCTTGGATCTTTGAGCTCTCCCTCCATTGTCTTTGATGAACTTTTCAACTGCGACACTTGTATCTACACTTAGAACAAAATTTCTGTATCCAAGTTCCAGAGATTTTGCAATGCCCAACCCCAGTGTAACATCAGGCGCCTGTTTTTTTCCGTCCCTGACTACCACCAACCTGTCTCCGTCCAAGTCAAACGCAAACCCTATCTCTCTTTTGCCTGATGCTGCAATCAATTCTTGCAATTGGTCTGATGTGGGGTCTGCACCTCTTGTGCAGCCATCCAGATTCTCGTTTATTGTCATTACATCGCATCCTATCTTTTTTAACAGTTCTGGGGCAAACTCCTTTGCTGCCCCTCCCCCAATGTCGACTGCAACGTCTGGTCGATTCGCCATCTTGCCTATTATCCCTGCTGCGTCCTCAATATACGACGTTGATGACACCTTTTCTTCAGTTCCTATGCTGCCTGATCTTAAAATCTCCTGATGTTCGATAATTTGAGGCAGTTGCTCCTCATTTATGCCCCTCCCATCCACGATAAACTTTATTCCGTTCCACTGTACCGGATTATGCGATGAAGTGACAACCAGTCCTGCACCGTATTTTCTTGCCTCCCTGAACACTACAGGGGTTGGAACCACTCCCAAGTCAAATACGTCTATACCATTTCCCATCAGCGCGGCACTTGCCGTATCCTTGAGCATCTGGCCTGTAGGTCTTGTATCCATACCAACAGCGCATCTTCCTGACGCAACCAATGCCGAAAAGTTGTTTGAAAACTCCAACACGTCTACCAAACCCAAGTCCTCTCCAAATATCCCCCTAATTCCTGAAATTGTTTTCTTCAACTAGTCACACTCAGAAAGGCTTTTTATTAACTCTGATGGATTCAATCAATTATGCCTTGGTAGCTCAGCCTGGTAGAGCGAACGCCTCGTAAGCGTTAGGTCACGGGTTCAGATCCCGTTCAAGGCTCTGATCATTTTTTTAAAATTATACGGATAACTCTTGGGAATTATTTTGATCAAGAGCCTCAATATCCACTTCTAGTTCTTCTCCTAAACCCTTCCACCAACATTTCGTTTCTTCGTTCAAATACTTCCCTTCATACTATGTAGGCTCGTCCTTTATAGATATGTCTATTGACAGTTGTACAACACACAGTTGTGGCATCCTGGCAGTTAGAACCTTGCAAATGTCATCAAAGATATATTTTTAGATCTTTACATCTGGAACACTGTATTTTATCAATGTGCTCTGATAATTGCCGTACACTTGCAGCAAAATCATTTATGGGTCTTGTAAAATAACGTCTCTGGCTTCCGTTTGGAACTTGTTTAATAAAAAATCATCCTTTACACATCATGCAATACACTGCACTGACGGCACTTCTCAAACACCGTCCTTTTCACCCTCTTTCTCTTCTCTCTTTCTCTTCATCTTTCTGTATATGATTATCAACAACGTGCCACCCGCGCAGCCCCAAAACAATTCTGATGTTCCATTTCTTATTCCGTACGGCTCAAAGGCACCAACAAAACCCAGTGTCATTACTGCAACAAGTCCAAATCCCAACATCTCCAGCGCCTTTGCCATATCTTTCTATTCCATACGTGAAATCAAAAAGATATATGGTTTTGTAAACTCTATAACTTATGGACAAGTATCTCACAGTACTGCTAATCTTCATGGTTGTAGGGCTGCCAATATCGTTTGTATCTCCATCTACCGGAGAGTTTCGTGAGCAGCCCCTGATCCTATTATTTTATGCGTCCATTGCAGGAATCATCATCATTATTGTTTACAGCTCTTACAAAGAGAAGCAAGAAAGAGCAAAAGCCAATGCAAAAAGGCGTTCTAGAAAATAATCTTAGAGTTCTAGTCCAAATGATTGGGCAATACTAGAAAAGTTTCTGTAAGATTCTAGATATTGTCTACCTTTTGAAGTAATCACAAAAGTATTTTTGCCATCAAACTCTATCTTGTTGATCAGTCCTGCACCTGTTAGATTCGCCAAGAACTTTGAGAGCCTAGAGTGCGACAGGTTTGCTTTTGTTAAAAGTGATGTTGTTTTGATACCTTCTTGACCAGACAATTGTGTAGCATCCAGTAAATCTGCGACAATTTGCATACTAGTTCTATAGGTAGCCATATCAAGTCTTGCCAGAAACTTGGTTATAAGGGTTGATAGTGTCAGAAGAGGCCAAGTTGGGAATGGAGTATGAGAGTTGTAAATTTGGGGGTATGAATTGAGATCTAATCTTTCACTAGACATCAGACAGAACATATCTGGATTTGTAGACATGACGCAGTGCGTTTTATAACACGCAGATTACAATCCGATCCCATTACCTGGCATGACATACCTTACAAGTATTGGCTCAGACTGACTAGATACAGCAGGCGTCACCTCTTACTGTATGTACGGTTTTAAAATCTTAGTAGCGTGGCACATCTGTTCATGCAGCATATCAGAATGCAAGTCTGTATTGCGGGCAATTGTGTACAACACGATGATTACTAAAGTATGTGGCGATAATTACTGCTGGGTCTACCAATTTTGAATCGGCGTCAATGCGTGATATTCAGAAATGATTCAGGAATATGCTACGTATGTTTCTAGGCTTGGCAGTATCTTTTTACTCTTCTTCCTGTACAGGTGCGCAAACTCATCGGACAGGTAGAAAATCTTGTCTCTTCGATGCAGTGACATGACCTTATCTTGCCTGTCATACCGTAGTATGGGTATCTTACACTTGTCTAAAGTCATCTTGGGCACCGCCTCATCTATCTCATCTGCGTATCTGTAACAAGTTGATCCTGCGTTCAAAGAAAATCTTGCATGTTGGTTTACATGTATCTAGGTGTAGTTGTTTTTGTGTACTGATTCGTCATTTGTGATTACCTGATATGTCACACACTTTGCGCCTTGGCTCTAAATGTCAATCCAACCGCTCCACTATGCGATCATCTCTCAAGTGCTGTGCTAGACGCTTTCACATGATTCTACATGACTGCCTGCCCGTCCAGAGACTGCTTGTCAGGAACAAGTCATCTGCAGCCAGTCTGTCCATCATATGATGGCAGGAGTATTAGATTTGAATCCATACATTCAAACTATTGCAGAACATACATGCTTTGTGTGTGGTGCTAACTTTAAGGAGCGGGAGGCTCAAACATCAAGGAACCTGTCAGAGCTGTTTGACAGAAAGTCGCATCAATCTATCCTTTACGTGGGCACAGACAAGAGAAGACAGCACTTTCCAAATTGATTTGAACAGGCTGGATATTCAAGGATTGTAGCACTCGGGGCGTTTGCAGAGAATGCCGAGTTTTTAAAGGCAAAAGCAAGTAGCAGAACACCTGCACTCAAAGTAACACATGGTAATATCAGAGACAAAGATGTCATCACTGGAGATGCATTTGACATGTACTATCCATTTGAGATGCGAAATTACATATTTCTACAGGCGTTGGCAAGTATTTTACACAGCATGTGAGATGTTACCGTACATGCGGTGCCGTCATCTGCGATCTGCAAAACATCTCATGCAATTACATGACATGCTGATTGTTTTTTAGCTAACTGTTTATACTGCAAAAGACATACAAATGCATGCATGTAAGGGTGGTTCTATTACTTGCAATCATGATGGTAGCAACTACAACATATGCGGCCATGCCTCAAGAGGCCTCAGCTGAGAGATCAGTAGATGTGCTAGTGTATGGGTACAACGAGGATGGGGCAGGTCCAATAAGTGCAGAGCATATGGCACTGCTGGAATCCAAAGGGTATACGGTAAGAGGAAACAACGGTCCGGCAGATGCAGACGAAATGAAGGATGCCAAAGTAGTGCTAGGATTGAGAGTGGGAGATATTGCAAACGAGGATATCAGAAAGACGCTTACAGAATACGTGTACGGAGGCGGGCGCCTGTTGTTGCTAGTAAACACATACTACCAATATTGTATCTCGGGCTCGGAATACGATCCGTGCCACTTTGATTTTACAAGGGAGGCCTTTGGATTCAAGTTCGACGGCTCTGTACAGTACAGCACCATATATCCTGCGCCCGGGCAAGAGAATCACCCCCTGTGGAACGTTCCCAATCAGGTATCTGAATTCTCAGACTGGTGTTGCGATGCGTATGTGGGGGAGATAGAGGACGAGGAGAACATAACCGTGCTGTCCACGGTTTCCGGGGAATCCTACAGACCTACAGGATATTATACTGTGCAGGATGTTCCGGCAATCATAGTAAATAATAATCCGAACTGGAATGGAGGGATGGTAATCGGGGCAGGGACGCACATGATAATAGGATGGCATGGGCCTGACACGCGGATGTTTGAGAATGTGCTCGAATTCATGCTGTATGACGGGACAGACAGGACTGCACCTGCAATCTTGGGGGTAAACAACATGGTCTTTGAGGCAGACGGTCCCCTGACCCAAATCAGCCTGGAGATGATTGGCAACATCACTGCTAGAGACTGGCAGGATCCTTACCCTTCTCTGACAGGATACGCGTTGACGTTTGCGCCGGCAAAAACTGCATACGTGGGCAATATAACACTGGTAACTTCTATGACAGGACACACGTTGACGTTTGGGCCATGGCTGCCTAAACCAGTTCCGTTTCTGGTGCAGGAGACCAACAGTCTTCCGGTAGGGACTACGATAATCACATGGTTTGCAAGGGACGCATACAACAACGTGTCCACCGAAATTCAGTATATTACAGTGCAGGATACGACACCTCCTGTTATGACGGTTCCCGCCGATGCAGTCTTTGAGACTACAGGTATGGCAATGACGCTGACAGATAACGACTATGGCACGACAAATGCGACGGACTTGGTGGATCCAACACCTGCAATATCCCATGATGCACTGGAGTCATTTCCGGTAGGGGAGACGGTCATAACGTGGAGGGCCACCGACTCGTACGGTAATTTTGCAGAAGCCGTCCAGACGGTCACCGTCACGCGACCTGGGTTTGAGACGATATCAGACGGATTTGAAGACGGGGAGGCGTGGGACGAGTTTGGCGTGGTGGCAAGCAATGTGACATCCTCAGAATCCACGCGCGCCACATTCAACGGATACGAGTTTGGAATAGATCAGGGTGCAGGCAGCCCGTCTCCGTCGGCCAGGATAAGCGGAGACGGTTTTGCATCGTATGCGGGAATACAAAGGGAGATCAATCTGGAGTTTCTGGGTAAAGACAACCTGTTTGTAGGGATAGATTACATGGCAGAAGGCGGAGGACCATTTGCAGTGAACGCCGATATCCAGATACTCGATGAGGACGGAAGTCTACTGCATGAAAGCTGGCTGGGCAGGGGCGGAATACCTGATACGGAATGGCAGACGTTTTACTACAATGTCACTGATGCCGTATCAGGACATGATGCCGTGACTGTAAAACTGGGGGTATATGACTCGTGGGTTATAGACTGGAATGTGAATGTACACTTTGACAACTTTTACGTGGGGACAGCGCCACCTTAACGTGCGTGTATCTGGATGAATTCTATGTAAAAATTGCCAACCGGAAAATAAACCAAAACAAATTTTCTGGCCTGTCAACCATGTAGAACATTTCTGAAAGAGAAAAGAAAAAGAAGAAAGGACAGAAAAAATCATTATCAAACAAGGGTTAGACGCTAAAGTGGACAGCCAAATTGTAATAGATGGACAAGCGAGATTAAACGGGTTGCATGGCAGCAGCTCAGATACTATGGCGGCATTAACGGCAGTACTCTTTGCGGCAATCAATACGCAGAACTGCCGGGATCGAGATCATGTTTCAAAAAATGCTATCTAAATCCCGACAATACTGAATTTGGCACGGATACAGTTAGGTGCTCTACGATCAGGAACTAGGGATGATTCGACGCAACTTATGATGCTGAGATCATATCTGCTCTGTGCCTGAACATAAAGTACGCAGACATTGGGGGTGGGGGAGAAGAAGAGATGGAATTTGAAGAAGATCCTAAAATCTACCAATAACTACACGGCAGTCCGGGTTACCATATCTACGATCCTGAGTTTGAGAATACCTGTTATGCTACAATATCTGCAGGTCAGTCAAAGCACCGTTACTCTGATAACTTTACAGAACCGCACGATCTATTGGCACCTTCCAAGCAGAGTTGTTTACCTCCAACTTGCCGATTCCGTTAATTCAGATCAGATAAATAAGCTCTGATCCAATTTTTTACAATGCCTCTACATTCCTCTACTGTGTGGTTTGATGACTTTGTCGGCGTTGCGTACAGATACTACGACTTGCGAATGAACGTTGTTCCCTTATTCACTGATAGACAAGAGGCCAATGATCTCTGGCATGATGTTGTTAATTCATGGGTCTCCCCATCAATTAAGATTCGATTTCTGGATATTGGTGACAAATACTGGCTTATCGTCGGTTCTGACTCTCAGACACCTGACACCAACATGTCTTTCTTTAAGGAACTGCCAAAATCTGAAAACTATCGGCGGTTCAAGGACGGCCATGGCGGGGAGGCATACTTTAGGTTTGGAGTATATACAAAACAGTCGCTTGACAACGCGAAAAAGGATGCAGTGTGCGACTGCAGCCACGAGGCCCGGGATCATGACGAGGGCGACGGCGATGTGTGCCTGTACAACAAATGTGACTGCAAAAAATTTTCTAGTTTTCAAATATATCTGCTGAAAAGAAAGAAAGTGGTCACTGACATCAAGTTTTTAGAGGAGAGAGATCTGAAAAGTGATCCTCTTGTCTGGAACTGCATTAACGTGAACAAGTTCTCAAAATCAAAACAGGACTAGTCCAAATCTTTGTTTACTCTCGCATGGTCGCCCGGGTAATGCTCTCCAAGCCTTTTTGAGTAGCATTTTCCGCACATTGGGCCTTCCATCCCCCATTCTTCCATGGGGTTAAAACGAAATCCAATCTCTTGATTGCAAATTCCACACTTGCCTTTTGATCCCAAATTGATTGTGTTCTTTTTAATCAGTATAAAAAACATTCTGGAACTACGGCAAATCAGACGCACCTAGTCTTAATCTATCAATACGACAATGCCGTCTTTGATGTGCACAGAAATATTGCTTGGTATTTGTTTGTAGACGCTTTGACATGTTATATATTTAGAGAATTTAGCAGTCTTGTCATAAGCTGTATTTCGGATGTGATGTAATTTGCCCAAAACAATAATTCTTGTTGGAACAGTAGCAGGCGTAACTCTTGCAATGGTTCTGCTGATTGTCAGCTTGGCACTTTTAGAGTACGATGCCATTGAAGAAGATCTAAACTCAGCCTCCAAAAGTGATGTGATAGTGCCCACAAAAGCATCTCGGCCCGGGTGTCAGGATCTTGACAATTGTTACATACCTTCTCAGATTACTGTTGACTCTGGAGAAGAAGTTACTTGGGTTAACGAAGATTCGGCGTTTCATAGCGTCACTTCTGGTTCTTATGATGCCCCTGCCGAATTGTTTGATAGTGGATATCTAGATCCTGCCGAATCCTATACCCTCACTTTTGACAGAGCTGGAACTTTTGACTATTTTTGCACTCTTCACCCTTGGATGCAAGGTCAAGTGATTGTCAAATAAAGGTGAGGAAGGGAGTCGAACCCTCTTGTATAAGCTTTGCAGGCTCACGCATAACCGTTCTGCCACCGCACCATCTTTCAAAAAACAAAATGAATAATTAAACTCTTTAGATTAAATGCGTCATGTCTCCGATGAGGCATGTCATCTGAATTACTTTGAGAACAATCTTGCGAAAAATGACTTCTTCTTCTTCTTCTTTTCTATAGCCGAGGAAGCCTGCGTTTTTCTTGCATTATTCCTGCCACTGAGTTGGTCTAGATGTTGGTCTAGATGTTCATCTGAGATTAGCGTCTTTGTCTTGCCGCTTTTCTGCTTTACCACGTTTGGTACCTCCTCTGCTTTCTTCTGTTTTACAGCCTTTGGCACATCCTTTACTACTTTCTTCTGCCTTGCAACCTTTGGTACCTCCTTTACTTTCTTCTGCCTTGCAACCTTTGGTGCGACAGCACTTGTTTGCAGCTTCTGAATCTTTGCCTCAAGCTTGTTGTTCATTGATTCTAAAAATATAATGTCTGTCTTGTAAAGCGGCTTGTCTTTAGCAATGCATTCTAAAATGAATTTTAACCTGCCGTTGTCCCCCATCCCCGAATTCAAAAGATCTGTTGCCATGGCATGATAGTCTGGTTCCATGCCTATTTTTGTAGTATGGAGTTAATATTTTTTCTCTTATTTTTATGTGAACTTGATAAAGTTTTTTGTGTTGTGCATTATATGTATTTGATCACACGTCAATTCTGCCATTTGACTCTTCCAATCTCATCTCAAAATAACTCTCAAGCAAATGACAAATCATTTGGATTGGTTTCTGGCAGTCATTTTTTGCTGTCACATTTTTCTGCCATGCGATAAAGACTCGATACTTTTTTGAAAATTAATTTTTAGCTGCCCCTGACAATATTCGTATTTTTTACAGCATACATTATTTCTGATTCTGCTCTTTGCTTAAATCTATCAGCCGTTAAACTACATTCTGCTGTTTTAAAGCAACATCTGATAATATTTATTGTAATTTAATCATGACATGACAGCAGCTAAACCTTATTTCATCGCTTTTCTTAAACAGTCGTTAACTACCTTGGAATAACTAATAGACACATTCTCTTTTTCTATCCTTGCCGCTTGCATCTGTCTTAGTTTTCTGTCTAGTTCCTCATCTATCACTATCGTTACTCTTTTTGACATGAATCTAGATCCGGTTATCCCAATTTAAGCATTTATGGAAATGTCTGATTCGTGATTCTGCAGTTTTCTTCAAGTTCCTCCGATGTCAAATCCTAACATCATAAAATCTGGATATCTGTCAGTGCAGTGTCTGGACAGTGGACATTTTTCAATACGTGTAAAATCCTACTTGAATTACAAATTTGTCTCAAAATATGCAAACAATCATGTACCTTGCATTCTTATTTTATCTACAACACAAATTGAAAGATTTGTCTCTGTCTCAAAAAAAAAAAACAAAAACAAAAAATTACCCCCTTCTATCATGCAGATAAATTCACTAGACTAAAATCTGGTAAATGGTTTTGAGGCCAGCTTTACATCCTCTCCTTTTATCGTCTTTCTATTTGCATGGTACGCCATATCTACTGCACTTTTGGCAACATTATCTGCAATATCTTCGATTATTCTTCGTAACTCATCTGCTGATTCGTCACTGACTCTTTCTGCTCCTGCTTTCTTCAAAATTCTATACATTGCTGATAATCCTAGTTCTGATGATTTCATGAATTTGTTTTAGTTTTTTACGGAAAAAGGGCATGGGCAAAAAAATATTACAAAAGAATCGATTTATACAGACTATTTTATAAATTGATAAAGAAATGACGTGGTATTTTGACTCTCACATACATCTGTCTGACTCTGCATACGTCTCTGATATGGGATTTACCCTCAAAGAAATGGAATACCTGCAAATTAAGGCATGTTGTGTATCTATGGACTATGCAAATTCGCTGGAAACCCTGAAACTTGCCAAAAAAAGCGATCTAGTCTTGCCATTTATCGGGATTCATCCAGAGTGTGCAAATACTGCACTTGATGATATGGTTGACCTGATTGAAGAAAACCATCACAATCTCTCTGGAATAGGAGAGATTGGGTTAGATCCAACTTTCACAGCTAACAGCAGCGACTCTAAAAGACAGAATCATGTATTTGAGACGCTATTGTCATTGGCAGAAAAATTTGACAAGCCTGTTTCAATCCATTCGCGAAAAAGCCTTGATGATGTCTTTGAAGTCATGACTTCCTATAATACAAAACATGCGTTGCTGCATTGGTTTGATGGAAGCAAAAAACAACTCCAAAAAGCCATGGATATGGAATTTTTTGTGTCTTATGGACCTGTAACAATCTACGCAAATGACAAGCAGACATTGTTGTCTAAAACTGACGAGCCAAAAATCCTTGTCGAGACTGACGGACCTGTAAGGTTCTCTAGATGTTTTGAAATGAAGTCTGCACAGATCAGCTTTATACCTAGCGTGATTTTCTGTACCTCAAAAATTTTAGACAAGTCGTTTGATGAAATGACATCCATCTTGGAAAAAAATTCAAACGACTATCTTGGAATAAACATATAAAAATAGGTATTGATATCCAAGAATCGTGGATAGAATTAAGGGTCTTGCAAATAAAGTCTTGGCTGTCCATAAGTCGCGTTTCGGAGTAGATTTTGTTGAAAATAAGAAAGCCCTTGATGAAATTGCAATTGTGCGTTCTAAGAGTTTAAAAAATAAGGTTGCAGGATATATTACCAAATTTATTAAAAAAGAGATTCGTGAAGAAAAGATTAAACAATCTAGAATCGAATCCTCAAGGGCTGAACAGCAAGCAGAAGAACCGGCTGAGATACAAAATGCTGATTCTATCAAAGAACCAGCAACTGATGTTAAATCCGGAACTATTGTAGAACCAACACCTGAACCAGCTGCAGAAACAACCGTAGAACCAACACCTGAACCTGTTGCAGAAGCAGCTACAGAAACAACCGTAGAACCAACACCTGAACCAGCTACAGAAACAACCGTAGAACCAACACCTGAACCAGCTACAGAAACAACCGTAGAACCAACACCTGAACCTGTTGTAGAACCAACTACAGAGACAACCACAGAACCAGCACCTGAGCCTACTGCAGAACCAACTACAGAGACAACCACAGAACCAGCACCTGAGCCTACTGCAGAACCAACTACAGAGATAACCACAGAAGCAACCACAGAACCAGCACCTGAGCCTACTGCAGAAGCAACCACAGAACCAGCACCTGAGCCTACTGCAGAACCAACTACAGAGACAACCACAGAAGCAACCACAGAACCAGCACCTGAGCCTACTGCAGAACCAACTACAGAGACAACCACAGAACCGGCACCTGAGCCTACTGCAGAACCAACTACAGAGACAACCACAGAACCGGCACCTGAGCCTGCTACAGAACCAACAGAAAAACCAACATCTGAAACTACTAACCAGTAACTGAAACTATTACTACTAGCATAACCCAGAACCTGAAAAATTTACCAGAAAAAGCTAAACAGCAAGTTAAATATTAATTTCTAGATCATAAATTAGATAGGCATGTTTACTGTAAAGTTTGTTGGCGGGGCCAAAAAATCCTTTCCTGCGGAATATTTAGAGATTAACAAATCTGACATATCAATCAAAGAACTAATTCCTTTGCTGTCAGAATTAAAGCCTCCGCATTCCCCTGATCTTGATACTGAGAATATTCTAATTGCAGTAAATGGTGCAGACTCATCTGCCATGGATGGGCAGTCTACGAAAATAAAAGATAACGATCTGGTGAGCATAATCCCTATAATTCATGGAGGCACATCAAAGAAAATAACTTTCAAATACTACAGAAAGCAGATCCAGGCAATTGAGATCAAAGGCCAGAAATCA
>JAKZUU010000057.1:0-3563 GCA_047516405.1 Candidatus Nitrosopumilus sp.
CCATCCTGCACAAATGACTCTTGGAACTGTGCTTTGATGACCGTAGCGCGGTTCATCTTGTCAATCAGGACGGCAAAACGCCCAGCCCGATTACATTTGCAGTCGTATACGTCATATATCTGCGGTAAAATCACACACTTGGCGGCATCGTGGAACGAAAAAAGCATGCCGAGTGAAATCACGCGAGTTTGCTAGAAGAACCGATATTGTACAATAGTTTTATAAGATATAACATCTAAGGTATGATATCAGAATCTGAATCCTTCGGACTAACGGGAACCTGTGTGGTATAACGATGGTACTGGGGGACATGTGGGTTCTGGGCCATTATTTTAACAAATCATCGCTCATTTCTGTGCGCAGTTTGGCTGCAAGATCAATGCTCAGACACCGTTTGATGGATTGGCCACGTTCGTTACACCATGCTACCGCATCGGCAATTTCATAAGCTTGTCCCCCGCACACTGTACCCATGCCCCAGTTTTTTCCTGTCAGGATCATGTCTGAATCACACTGCATGACAATATCTTGGATCTCACAGTTTCTAGGAAACGCAAAAGATTCTATCTTGTCACGTATCATTCGCAATAACAGATAATCAAAATGTTTTTGAATTCTGAACTTTGGTTTGTTTTTTGGATGTAGTTTGGCATTGCAAACTATGTAATCAACGCTCTTCTGCCTTTCCACATTCAGACACATACCGAGCAGATCACCATTGTCAAACTTTAATTCTTGAAATATATTCTGCCTCTTTGAGCGAGATAGAGACGACATGTGGATTTCTGCCAAGCCGATTTTTTGGTAGATTTTGTTAATGCTTTCCTCCGTACCTATGACAACGGCAATATGTCTGGACTGACCGCCTCCTGTTATATTGCCAGATACGTCGGCACCTATAATTACCACAGGCATGTTTTGAATGCACAGTATTTAATCTGTGAGTTTTTTTACGCTGGCAGTTCCCCAGTGGCAGTTACGGTGGCGTTTTTGCCCCGTCTGGGAAAGAGCCGCATCAGAAGTTGAAAATGTACTCCATAAGCAAGTTTTTTGTGCGTAATTTTACAAGCTGACACACATAACTTCTTTGGGAAATGCATTTACACATTTTATGAGATATTGAGATGGTGCCCAATTCACATAATTTGGATGACCGCTGGTAAAAACTGTGGGCTGCAGATCTTTAAAAAATCCTGCATTAATCATGTATGGCAGCCAGTCTTCCGGTAATTTTTTTAACAATGTGGATTGAGTGACTACACGAATTTGCATCTCCACTAGTCTTTTTGCATTTTCTGCAGAAGGAGGTCTCAACACAATCTCATCAATCTCCTCATTGATTGCTAGTTGAAAAGTAGTAAACATGCACAAAATATCTTCTACTGCGGATAATTTATTGCGTGCCTGCTAGTCAGATATCGTTTTTTTTTGCTGTGAGCAGTAGAGATGAGTTCTGCACATTCATCGGCTAATATTTTGTATTTGTCATCACATGCGTATGCTTGCTTGCCCAGTGGATCAATTATGTACTAAAGTAAACTCATTCTTTCCTTTTTATTCAATGACTTGCTTTGCTCTCTTTCTGTCTGGTCACTACGCGCCGGCAAATCAATAACGTCTCTTAGTGAATAAGCAAAATGAGCTAAGCGATCTGGATACTCTTCTTGCTGTATTGCAGTGTTCGGATTAAAGATTCGGACAAATCCTTCAAAAATCACTGCTGGCAGTCGAAAAAACTGTCCGGGTCTTTAAGCGAATTACTATGCACCATCTTGCGATAACATTATCTGTACTGGCCACAAATCAGATATGGGACAATGAATACGTTCAGTTTTACACTTGCATCTTTTTTGATTGCGCTGATGCTGCCTCTTACCGTTGTTACATATCCTGTCCATGCAGTTGCATCAGGCAGCAACCCGAACCTGTTTGTATCTGCTGAAAATTCACAGTTTGAGAATCATTTCTCTGGCTCTATGGTAATCGAGGTAATAGTAATTGATCCTGACATTAACTATGTTGATCAGATAGAAAGACATCCCTACATAACTATCAACGGCGATTCCTTGCAGATGGTTCAAGCCGTTGACGGCAACTGGTATGCCTACTTTGCCAATCTCAAAAGGGCACAGGAAGCTGACTCTACGGTGGGCCTGACAGGCAGGGGATTGGATTTTGGAGCATTTTGCAGCAGCAACACTCCGTCATCAGTGTTTGGAGTCTCTTTTCCTCAGACCCAAGGGTTTGCCATACCGCGTATTGCAGCCGGCTCTACCCATGGCACTTTGGAACTATCTATATGCACTGGCACTCCGTCCGGTCCTGACATAAACAATGTCCTCAGGCACCCAAGGCCAATCAATACCCATCCTGGCGTTCCCCCAGGCCAGATTGGACTGGACCCTGATGCCTGGCCTCTTATCCAGATGTTCTCGTTTAAGGATGTCTCAATCATGTACAATCCAGGCGGCCGCTCTCAACAGGTCTCACTAGAGTACGATGAGATCCCAAACATCTCTATGAGTATTGACAGAAAACTCTATCCTGGCGGCTCCCATGTGTTTCTTACCGTCAACGACTTTCAGCTAAACCAGGATCCTACAGACAGGGACTCTTGGACATTTGGCGTTACAGGCTCTACCCTCTCCACATTTTATCAGGCGTTCACCAGGACAGGCTTACCTGCCGCAGCTGGAGGTGCAGGACTTGTAAACCTGGCTCCTCATCTCTCAGATATTGGATTTGAAGATAACGGTGCACTCTATGTGAACCCTGACAGGACTCTTGAATTCGGACGCAATGCAGAACAGCCCCGCACCAGCATCAACAACAACAACAAGCAAACATTTACAGATATCATCACACTAGTTGAGAATTCTTCAAACTCTGGAATCTTTGACAGTGCTGATCGCGATGACAAGTCAGTTTTAAAGATCTTCAGGGATGCTTCCAGAGACGGGGCCGGCTACATTACATACAACGGTGACTCGATATCTGTTCTCACCGGCTCATCATCTGCTGCGATCTCTTTGAGTGCCCCGACTCTTAGAATCGGTAACGATTTAGAGTCGATGAGGCCAGGAACTGAGTATTCTGTAACCCTCTTTGATCCGGATCAGAATACCAATTCTGGCATACAAGATGTGCTGGCAGTGTACGATGAGCGGGATATCATTCCAACCATGCGCATAGGGGATCCTGTCACTTTAGGCCGTGCATCTGATGTCAACTTTTATGCCTCCTCTACAGACTCGCTCTCATCAGGCGACTCTGCAGACTCTTCTGTCCCTGACCCCCACTCTGCACGATTACTGATAGATACCTCTGGCATAGACAACGGCGGCAGCAGCAGCGGCAGCAACTCCTTTGAAAAGATCTCGCTTAATCTGGGAGTCACTGCCTCAGAACTAAGATCCGTACTAATTGATACCTCCTCTTCGGACTCTTATGGGACCAACTGGATTAACTATGACTTTAGATCTTTTGCAAACGATCTGGGCGTCTCTGATTTTTCCGATACCCGCATCGATCTCTCTTTTGGAACCCTTGGCGCCTCCCTTATC
>JAKZUU010000058.1:0-11451 GCA_047516405.1 Candidatus Nitrosopumilus sp.
CGTGGCCTCAGGACGCAGGCCAGACTGGGCGCAAGTGAAGCAATGATGCCGAAACCGTCTTTTGAGGAAATTCGGCTAGTCGATGTATGCTCAATGCGAAAGACAGAGTGCTTGCACGTTGTTTACGCATAACGTCTAAGCATGCTGACAAAAAAATGAATGTATTTATCTTGGATCTCTTGCCTGCGGTAAATTATAACCCACCAAATTTTTTTGAAAGTGGAACACGATTCATTTTTGCCAATTCTGCCTCAGCCTTATATTTATGATAAAGCGCAGTTTGGTTTTCAGGATCAATGTCAAGGGCCTTGTTATACCATTTTAAGGACAGATCGTATTTTTCCAGTCGCAAGAACAGCTTTCCTTTATAGCTTAACGCGTATACATAATTTGGATTAATTGCAAGGGCCATGTCACAGTATTCGAGCGCCTCATCATATTTTTTAGCATGCTCCAATAACCACACCATACTGCACAGTGCGACAGCATTTCGAGGTTCGATGTCAAGTGCACGCTGGCAATAAAATCTTGCAGCACCGAATTGTTTTAACGAAAACAGCGATATGCCCTTACTGTAGAGCGCCCGTGTATTAGTTGCATCATACTCTAGAATTTTATCAAAGCACTCTATAGCTTTTTTGTAGAGACCGGTCTTGTCTAGAACAAGGCCCTTGTTTATCAATGCATCTGTGCATCGAGGGTCAATCTCCAAAGCTTTGTCATAAAATACAAAGATCTCCTTGTTTGAAAATCCAACATAGTCAAGTATCCATCCTTTGGCCACAAGCGCTTTCGTGTTTTTGCCGTTTATCTCCAAAGCTTTGGTATAGAATTTTATCGCATCTTTGTGCTTTTTTTGCTTTGTAAGCTTTTGGCCTTGCTCATAAAGTTTGTCGGACTGTTCGGCATCCTCTGCGATAGCTTGGTTCAAAAATGATATTGATTCAGAGTTTCTCTTTAATTTTCCTAATATTATGCTCTTATTGTAAAGTGCAGAGGCATTCTTTGAATCAGAGAACAAGACCCGTTCGGTTATTTCAAGGGCCTTGCCGTACTGGTTTAACTTGTAAAAGCAGAGCCCCATTAGTATCAATGAATCAACATATGCAGAGTCAATCTCAAGAGATCTCTGAAGACAGTGTACAGCTTTGTCGTATTGCTTGATCTTTTCAAGCGCAAACCCTTTGCCGTACAAGGCATCTATGTTTTTTGGATCAGATGACAAGATACGATCAAAACATAATATGGCCTTTTGGAACTTTTCCATTTTGTTCAGCGTTATGCCTTTATGAAGATGCGCTGTATGGTTGTCAGGGTCAAGCGAGATAGATTTGTCAAACTTTGAGACAGCCTTTTTGTAGTCATTGTAATAAACGGCAGTCAGTCCCTGATTCAAGAAATACCATGCATTCTTTGAATTTTTTAGCAACATGATTATTTAACGCAAAAGATATTTTTATCTTTGAATCGTATATTACGGATATTGGGTTTTGTTCTTGATGATTTTTACTTGAAAGAAGGAAGATATGCGTGTAATGCAAGGTAATCCTGTCGTTTAGAATGTTGCGTGTGTTTTTTGTCAGATAAAAAATGCGGCAAGTAAGAGATATTTTGAGAGAGTCTTGGGATTTAAACACAAATCTAAAATCTGTTTGAAAGAATAGTTTATTTTTTAGGCAAAGCGGAAAGATGCAGCTTTAGTTCAATGAGAAGAGATTGGATTCCAGTCCGACTGTAAATACAATATTTATTCCGATAACCAGCGTTATGCTAGCTATGACATATCTGAGATATTTGGCTGCAAGACTGATTTTTGGCAACAGCAGCATAAATGAGATTCCCAAAATGCCACTGGCAAGGGCCATGCCAATTATACTTCCAATACCAAACAAGATCAGGAAATAAACCACAATATCAAAACTGCTCATCGTGGATGCGACAAGGGCAACAAGGCTGCCGCTTCCTGCAAGACCGTGGATGCAGCCTATTATGTACGACTTGTGACCGTGTTTGTGATCTGTATTGTGTGTGTGAGGATGAATGTGAGAGATTCCGTTTGAGTGTTCGTGTGGATGTGTATGCTTTTGCCTTAGAACGCTTTTGTTGGCAGCTGTTAGAACCCCCAAGACTATCAACATGAAACCCACTACAATTTCTGCGCTCAGAAAGAAAGTGTCAGATATGCTCAATGACAGACCTGCAACTAGTAAACCGATTAGGATGATGCTGGATGTATGACCCATCCCCCATAGTATACCTTTGAAGGAAGACAGGATGGTCAGAGTTTTTAGATCTGCTTTTTTCGAGTTGTGATTATTCTTGTTTAGAATTTGTGTAGAGACTGCACTGATGTGATCAGGCTCAAAAGCATGTACCAGCCCTATCATAAGACCGGCAATTACTATCAGGAAAGGATTGCTTGCTTGCAGCATTTCAATTAATGCATCAATCATTACAGGGTACCTCCGGATAAAGGGTTTTGTTGGTGGAAAAGATGTTCGTTGATATGAATAGGCATTGTAACTGATATTACATTGGTGTGATCGTTGTGATGGCTGTTGTCGTTGGCATTAACAATATCATCATCATTATCATTATTATTATCAGCTGCGACATCTGCATCGTTTGTAATAATCGTAAAAACCATCTGCCTTAAGCTTTCAGGAACTCCAATCATGACTTGATGTGGCAGTAAAATCTTTGGAATGTGACTTTGAATTTCATCGATTGTCTTTCCTTCATTCAGTGAGAGTATAACATATGCAACAAACAGTTCTAGGACCTGGCTTATGTTTAACCGCATATTGTTTAGAAGGTTGTCTTTAATCTGCTGGGCGGATGCCAGAAATATAGATTTGTCAGATGCGTCATAATGAAATATCTTGATAAACGGCTTGGTGTCTGGATCTCCTTGTACGGAGACTTTGATCTTCATTAACTTCTCTCAGGTATTTTAGAGGTTGGATTACCAAAACTGTATGTGTTTCCAGTTCCCCGATAATCATTAGGTCTTACGGGATCTCCTCCATCAAGTCCTCTCTTTGTTAACGATAGTCCAGCTAGCAGTTCTATGACTAGTCTTTGCCCCAATCCGGATGTAATGCCTCCATTGTAAGAACTGTTATCGCTTACATCGTACGCAGGTGCGATCTCTACTAGATCCATTGCAAATCGATCAGGATCAAAGGATTTTGACAACAGACGTATCATTCTAATCCCTTCCCTTGATGTAAGACCGTTTGGTTCGGGCTCACCGGTACCTGGAGCATAGGCAGGATCAAAAGAGTCAATATCCCAACTAAGGTATACAGCATCAGTTCCGTCATTGGCTCTGTCTGCTATCTCTTTGGCAATATAGTCAATTCCTAGCTCTTCAACATCAAGCATTGTAAACCATTGAAAGTCTTGGTCTGCCATCCATTTGTATAGGTCCCGTCCTGGCCAATATCCTCTTGGACCCACCAGAGAGTAATTTCTTCCCTTCAGACAGCCCATCTCCATTATTCTTCTGATATGTGCACCATGGTCATACTTGAAACCTGTCAAACCTTGGGGAGCACAATCTGCGTGGGTATCAAAATGAATCATGCCAATATTTTTGTATTTTTTTGCAAAAGCCCGAACATTTGCATAAGTAATAGAGTGATCTCCTCCAAGCATTACAGGAATGCCATCTGCCTCCAACACCTCTTTGACTTTCAGGGTCATTCTTTTGTGCGATTCTATAACATCGCCTGGTGAAACTATAACATCGCCATAGTCAACTGTTCTGAAAGTTCCAAACGGATCTGCACCTGTCTCAATATTAAATCTCTCAAATGGCGGGGAAGGCACAGTTGATGCGGCCCTTATTGCCCTTGGACCATACCTTGCGCCTGGACGAATAGTTGTGCCAAAATCAAATGGCTCTCCGATAATTGCAACATCAGGCTTTGCCTGTAGCAACTCTTTGTGATTCTTTATCAGCGGAAGATGCAAAAATGTGTTAATTCCCACAAACGGTGCGACATCTGCGCCCTGAAAATCCTCGCCGTAAAATTCTGCACCCATTTTAACAAATTTTATAGATTCTTTTAATAATTAAGTATTGCATGTAAAATACGCATACTTTTAAAAATGATTTATGGGATGTGCTTTGCTTCATAACCTGCATGTTTAACTTGATCATCGTGCAGCATCTCTCCTTTTCCACACCATGTTATGCCATTAAGATCATTTTTCGAGTTATGTATGCACGCTGGTTACAGCACTGGATCTTTGCTGCTATCTTGAATCATGTTATCCATTGTACTTGTTTTTGCCAAATCTCCAAATACACTCTTAAACGCAGAGAAGGACGCCCCTTCCAGCAATCCAAGTAATTCAGTCTTTAGAATACCGTTTCCGAGCAGAGTGGCAATGAAATGTCATTTTTCTTAATCGAGCACGACTTTCTCTTCTTCTTATTACCGTGAATTCTTCTTTGATCGCATACTTTACCACTACGTTGCCTGAAACTTTGGTCATTTGTGCTGTGGAATAATTAGCATATTAAAATTAGTGTCTACAGCATTACACTGACAGAATGCCCCAAGCCACTTTTAATTCAAGCCAAAAAAATGCGAATTTTGTTTGCTGCAGTCTAGCACGGCCCTGTCGTTCCCCCATCCATTAAAACTTAATAGACCGATTAACTACAATCATTCATGGGAAGAAGGAAGACGCAAAAGATTATTCGCACCGGCCCAAAAAACGCAACTACCGGAATGTGCCCCCTCTGCCAGACAATTGGAAAGGTATTTCTCTTGGGGGCCCCCGGAGAAGAGAGGGCAAAATGTGAGAAATGCCGTCAGGAATTCGAGTTATAGTACAAATACAAACTAGTCTGTCATGATATTTACCCATAGCTTTTTAAGTCAAGATTTACCTGATAGATAATCGTGAGTTCAGAAGTTGAAACCATCTATGAGCGGGTTGCAAAGCTTGAAGACGAGATTGCGATGCTCCGAAATGAAATTGATATCCTCAAACATACAATGAGAAACAAGATTGTCCGTTATGAGATATCAAAAGTAAAGGACGGAGTAGAGATAGAGTCGATTATAAATTAGAGTTTTTTGCTACGATATTTTTAATCAACTCTAAGACAAAATCCACGTCTTCGGCATTGGGGTTAGTCTTCAGATATAGATTCAGATATTTTAATGCAATCTCATGGTGCAGCATCGTCTCCTCTAGAATCCCCTTGTCCCTTATTGCATCCGGAGATTCAGGTTGGATTGCCAAGACCATGTTGGTGCAGCGCAGCGCCTTGTCAAAGACAGACGTTCTCATATACGAATTTTTTAGGTTGCGGGCCAATCTGACTAGTATTTGCTCAGAACTTAGCTCATCAAGATAGTTTGGCTCAAATTTTAACTCCCCGCCAAAGTTGGCACTCAAGATACTCTGCAAGTCATCGATGCTCAACAGGCGCCCGTCATGGAATGGGTCCAGTATAATCTCCTCGTCGTACTTTACTATGATATGGCCTGGGAACCCAACAATTCTGAGATTCAATCCAACAAACTTTGCAATCTCCACATAAAGAATGGACATAGTAACTGGAATCCCGGATTTTTTGTCTATTACATCATTTAGAAAATTGTTTTTTGGGTTGTAATAGTCGCTATCGTCTCTGCGAAAGCCCAAGTTCATAAAGAGATGCTCATTTAGCATTGAGATCAGATATACGGGATTCTTGACATCGCTAATTGATTCCTTTAGTGACTTGCCGATTCGGTTTATTTTTTTAATGTATACATCAATGTCCAGATCAGGGTATTCCAGAATCTGGGCAAGCTTTAGAGACTTTTCGGCCAAGTTAAAACTTGGGTTTCCCACAAATGAAAGCCATTCTGCAACGAACGGGTCAAACTCTTTTTCCAATTATCATAAACTCAGTCTGTTGAGGTATATTTGCGGATCCTTAAGTTCCCTGGTGTTTGGGGGAACATCTATCATTTTTTTAAAAGCTTTTTTGCCCAACTTTTCATAGATTATTCTGGTAAAGTCGGTGCCCATGCTCTTTCGGACCCGATATGATGAAAAGTCAGTGCCCATGAATGCTGCAAGATAGTTCTGGAAATCAGCGTCGTCCTTCAAGATGTTCTCGACTGCAAATCCTGCCATCCCCTCCATTACAGTAAATGCCGCATGGTGCCGCTGGATTGGAGCAAGCCATCTCTTGTAAATTCCCAACAGTTCAGGAACCAGCTGATCAATTTTTGGATCCACCTCTACATGTGTGAACGTCATGACATCTGGCCCAATCTGCTCAATCAGAAAGTGATCAGGATTCAAGAAAAAGAACAGGTTTGCTTTTTTTGCAAATGGGAAATCGTCCGGTACTGTCTGTAACTGGCAGTATTCTGACAGTTCGTTGACAACTTTGGTGTCAAGTGACAGAATCACTCTTGCCAACTCTTCGTTGATCTTGTTTACCTCTATTGCAGCGTTCCTATTCATATTTTGCAGGTTGTCCTGTACGGAATGGACCAGCTCTTCGAGCACCGTCATCTTTACCGCTCCATGGTACCCTGAATTTACATCTGCAAATTTAGAGTCGTATGGCGGACCCTGTTTATACAGAATTATTTTTGCGTATCTTGACAGGATAAATTTGTTCAGGTAAATGATAGAGTCAAGATAATCGCCGTATGTGGTTGTAATCTTGGAGATGTATTGGATTGCATATGTAGAGTATACCAGGTATTTTGCAGTGTCTTTCTGCATCAGCTCTGCAATCTCTCTTGGATGCTGCTTTGCAACTGCATCAAACAGTCCTGCAACAAACTCCTGTGACTGGTTGTCTGCAAAGACCTTTCTTCCCTTCAGCCTTTTTAGCTCCTCCAACTCGGGAAATTTTATCTGTATGTTGTCAGATACTGCAATTCCCAAAAAGTTCTCCACCTTGTCTTTAAAGTCAGGCAGAACCTGCTGGGCAATCTCTTCTAACTCTTTGAACTGTACGGTATCTGCAATATCGTCTTTGGCCTTGACTGCCAGCTCTGCAATCTCGCTCTCCTCATCAATCTCGACTGACAGCTGGCCAAACAGCGCCTCTGCAAACTCTTGAAATTCTCCCAATTCGGATAAAATTTGAGGATTACTCCATTTAAGATTATCTTGTTGATGCATCAAAGAAATTATTAGTTTAAGAATGGCGATATTATCAGAAGATGCTTGAATCTACCCTTGAATTTTTAAGATGTGTAAGATGCAACTCAAAACTGGAGCTGGACTCGTTCAAGGCAGACAGAGAGATTCAGGAAGGAATTTTGGAATGCATGGGATGCCACCACACATATCCAATCATTGAAAAGATACCCATTCTATGGAATGACTTTGCAGAATATCTTGCATCCCGCAAAGTTTTGGGAGGCCAGCTATACCAATCAGTTGAAAACGAGAAACTAAAGAGATTTGTAAGATCGTCGTTGTTGTTGTTGTTGGCAAAAACCAATCAAGTTGACGATGACAGGACAGCACTTGAGAAGAGGTGGTGTACAATATATCAGAACAGCAAGTCCTCCAAGCTGTACTCCACGATAAGAGTCAACACTGACTGTATAAAGGGATCAAACTTGGTCTTGGAGTATGGATGTTCCATTGGAGCAATGAGTGCGTCGCTTGCAGAGTCACACAACATGGTCTTTGGTGTGGACAGATCATTTTATGCGTTGAGGCATGCAAAAAAAGTATACAAGAGTAATCTTGACTATGTTGCAGCTGATCTCTTGTCACCAATATTTGGAGATACACAATTTGATCTTGTTGTTGCCTTGAACGTCATGGATCTGGTAGAACCCACAGAGTTGTTAAAACACATCTCAAGACAGGTTTCAGACGGATATGTGGTGTTTTCTGACCCATATGATTTTGACAGGGGGGATAACACTGTAAAAAAGCCCTTTGATGAGACAACACTGCGCACATATTTGACTGATTTGGGATTTGAGATAACATCCAAGACAAGGCATCCATCCTACATTGACTGGGATTTGAGACTCAATTCGCGCGCTGTGCTAAACTACAAGGTTGATCTTGTGATCGCCAAGAAATAAGATTTGATGATTCTGTGCACAAAGCGCATTTTCCGGTTTACTTTTTAGTTTCAGCCGTCTTTTGAGACTGATTCAGTTTGCCTAGCAGTGGGTATAATTTGAGATTGGAGCCAAGACTGCAGAACATGCATGATATCATCAATGCCTGAACCCTGAAAATCAAGTGGAGGGCGTGTCTGACCCTGAAAAAAGAGAGAACAACAATGAAATACTGAAAAGATCTATGACTAATCATGGCACCCATAATCATAATCCCCATCATTATCGTTACAATTGTGGGACTGTCAGGATATCTGGTATACAAACTTGTGCTTTATGACTGGTTTTGCAAAAGAACTGTCAACCGATTACTTCAAAAGTACGATATCAAAAAAACACCGTCACAAATCATTAAAGAGTACTATAGCAACAAGGGAGAGCAGATTTCACCAAAGGAGATCCAAAACCTTGAAAAAAATTACAGGCAAAAGGAACCAGACCAGTTTCTAGCAATGTACGACGCAATAAGGGACAGTCAAAAAAACAGAAAAGAAGACCAGGACAATCCCTGATTTTTCACATATGAGGAAATAATTTGGCCGGCACTAGTTTGTTCCTAAAGATCAAAGACTTGTGTTCAAACAACAAAAATTAAGACTAGTCTAAAAATTGACGGGCGCCCCTATGGACAACCTAAGGATCGATAGGTATCGAGATGAACGGTGTCCCGCCCTCGCCTACAACTAGCGGCAGTTTGCCGTCCCAGGCCTGTGTTTTGAGCCAGTCCAGATAGTTTGGATTGTCAGCCAGTGCTTGATTAATGATGGCAATTGCTTCAGCCTCACCCTTGGCTTCGGCAATGTTTGCATTTGCTATGCCGATTGCCTGGGCCTCATGCTGTCTGGCTTCAACCTCAATTCTTCTCAAGTCATTTTCTGCCTTTAGTGCCTTTTGTTCGGCCTCTACCTTGCTTTCAATTGCCTGGGCAAACAGTGGCGAAAATTCGAAATCGGTAATAGAGATTACCTCTGTCACAACATCAAACTGGTTTAGCCTCTCACGAATAGATGCTTCAATGTCTGCTTTAACCAGCGGTCTTTTTGTGATTAACTCTTCAGCATTATAATTGGCAGTTACCTGTTTTACAGTCTCCTCTATAGCAGGTTGGATTACCCTGTTTTCATAGTCAAGACCCAGATTCTTGTATAGTCTGTGTATGGACTCTCTGTCAGGGTAATAGTTGACAGTGACTGTAGTCTCTACTGTCTGCAGGTCTTTTGATGCGCTTCTGGCCTCACTTGCATACTTTAACGTACGAACCTCAATGTTTACTACCTCATCTTGGAATGGAACGACAAAATGTATTCCTTCGTCCAGCGGCGGTTTTGAAAGATCAACTGCACTCCAGTGCAACAGTACGCCTCTGTGGCCGGCGTCCACTATCTTGACTGAAGCTGACACCATTACGCCGATTAAGACTAGGATAATAATAGCGATTAAAACTATTCTTGCTGCGTTAATATTTACCTTGGGAGACTGATACTTTGACAATACTAACTGTATATGGTTCCCTTTATTATACTAATCACAACAAACGATATCTGTTAAATTTAGTCTAAAGGGGTTTGAAGAGACGCTTGTCAACATAATGCAGGCATAAAATAGGCATCTGTATGGCTATCCAGCTCTGTACAGTCTTGATATGATGCCAGATGCATTACATGGCCACAACAAAACTGTCAGATGACAGAAACGAAAGATGACACAGCAAGTACAACGCCAAGCAAAAATGAGAGTCATAATTCAGGCCAGCGACACAAAAATTACTTGTAATCAAAGCGGCATTCTTAACAAATTTATGCCGTACAGAACACAAGTAACTAATGGACTTTGACTACTCGTGGATCTATTTGATCTTTTTCCTGGCAATTCCGCTTGCAAGAATAATTCCCAGATTGCTATCCAAAGTTGGAGTTGGAGGCGGTAACAGTAGTAGCAACCGCAGTTCATCTTACACAAATCAAGAAAAACAGTACAAGTCAGGCTTTGAGAAATATTCCAAAAAATACCAGACAGAACGCGAACCTGTAGTCGAGTCTGAACCTGCAGTCGAGTCTGAACCTGAAACAGAGCGCAAGTTGACAACAGAGTCCAAACCTCATACAAAAAACGATCTTGTGTTGGGAGCTCTGAACAGAGGCTCAAAGACATTTGCAAGCATTCAAAAAAATACCGGATTTGACAGCGATGAGCTTGAGACCATATTAGAGAATTTGGAAAAGAAAGGCCTGCTAAAGATTGTGCAAAGACCGGGGTTGTTTGGTTCTAAAACGGAGCTTTATCCCACTGACAAGGGATTCAAAGAGTATTATTCGTAGATGTAAAACATTGTAAAATTCAGAGAAGATGTAATGACGTTTAGGTAATGGGATGTAAAGACATATTTTATTGCTTTAAGATGGCGTGAGATGTAATTAGTTGCTGCCTGTGTCAACAGATACTGATCAAAGGGTTTTGCAATATCCTGTCATCATACCTATACATCTAATTCATTTAAGATGTGGTGTTACAAGCATTAACTTTCCGAGTGTTCAATACAGTGCACACAGCTGATATAGCCTTCAACATTAGCCTGCTCAAGAGTATCAGGAATAAAGGATCTTTTGTGTACAATTTTGATGTCATCCATTTGACAGCCATTCTGTGGATTTTCTAGATCATGAACTTGACGTTTGTTATTATCTCCCAAATAATTTGCCATACCTACAAGGATAATTATGTGTAATATGTACTTGTGCATGAAGATAAACAAGTAAGATTGCTACAAGTTATCACAAAAAAAGATTTGATATTTGCACAAGATCATGTTAAAATACTTTATAAAACAGATCAGAGGATCGAGTATGACACGGATGCAGAAACATCATATCAGAGGAACTACAGCAAGCCCCCTTTGATTGCAAATACCAAATGAACAAGGTAAGATTCAGAGATCTCATAGAAAACTCGGAGTAGAGTGCACTGCCATTGTACAAAAATAGATGAATTTGTGCAGATGCAAATTGAATGCAGTATTCAATCAGACCAGAACCGTCAATTCAATAACTAGTTTAATTTTGAATTCAAGGCAACATGACAAGTTAATACGACAATGTAGTGTGTGCCGGGGGCGAGTTTCGAACTCGCGACCTCCAGATTATGAGTTTTGCCTTAGTTGGAGAACCGTTAGAGATTACCAATGCAACTGGCACTCTAACCAGGCTGAGCTACCCCGGCATAATATATGCGTAAAAATCTGAGAAATTAAATGATTCTAATTTGATTTTAGATTCTTCTGCTCTGCATTCTCATTTTTGACCCAGGTAAACTTTTTTTGCAGTGCAGGAGT
>JAKZUU010000059.1:0-7666 GCA_047516405.1 Candidatus Nitrosopumilus sp.
GTAATTGTTCACGTGGCATAGGCACATTTTTCACGCCTGACCCGAGCATATGACAGAAATATGACACGTTAAACTTGTTTACAAAAAGATGATTTTGAGCTGCTTTAGATCATTAAATAACTCTTTTTTGCAACCAAAGCATTGACCAAGCCAGACTACGAAAAAAAATATCTTGAACTAAAAACAGAAACTGAAAGGATCGAAGAAGAGACGAACCATTTAAAACGCAGTTATCACGATATGGAGGCAAAGTATAACCAGGAAGTTCAAAACTGTGCCAGGATAGAGAAGGAAATAGCGGCGACACAACGTAAATATTCAAAAGTGACGAAACGCCTGGAAAAGTACCATCATCATGCCGGCGATGATACCGAGACATGAATCGTTTTAGATATATGCTGCCATCTCTTTTAATGGGTTCAGACCGCGCATCTTCCATGTTGTGATACATGTGAAGAGGTATCCGAGCCATTCCATGGTGTCCTCTGATCTGATGGAGCCACGGATTTTACGGTGTATGACGATCTCGCGTAGCCCGCGTTCTGCGGCGTTGTTGGTTGGGGGAATCCGCGGATCCAGGATGAATCGGAACAGATCCTCGTATGCGTTGCCAAGCTTGGTGCGAAACTTTTGCAGATCCTCGCAATCAGTCTGGATTTTGAGGATTCCGCGTATGCGCCTGCGCAGATATTTGTACAGCTTGCGCCGAGATTCAAATGTTTCCATGTCTTCTGCTTGGGATTCGGATATTTTTTGGGCATCCGTTCCGCGTCTGTACGCATTTGTGAGGACGTGCAGCATCTGTTTTGCCTCCTGACAGTCAGGGTTCTTGCGCACGATATCTCTGATCTCGCGCAATATATGGGCCCAGCACCTCTGAATATTGTAACCCTTGTATGCGGTCCAGCCATCACACACAATCGTGCCCTTCCAGTCGTCTCCCAGCACCTCTCTTATGACGTCCTTGCCTCTGCTTTCTCGTATCACATACAGCGTCTCTCCAGTACGGGGGTTGAAGAATATCCACACCCATACGTTCTTGCCGTTAAGCGAGAAGGATGTTTCATCGACATGCAACAAGTCTGATGCCTTGATCGATTCCATGATGTGTAGTGCCTTTGTGCCCATGTTTTTGCCTGTCCTCGATAGAATGTTGTGTATGGTTCCGGCAGCCATGGATATTCCGTATCGCATGATCTCTGCTGCATTCATCCTGTGCGGCATGCGACACACAAAGTTATTGACAGCCTCCGTTACAAGATTGCGGCCGTATCTTCCATGGCTTGGGATCACTTTGTATGATATCTTCTCAGATGCAGGAAAGACTGCCCCATTTTTGTTCTCGCTGCCCATGATTGCGCAGCTCTGAGGATCTTCGGAATTCTCGTGTGTCTGCACCTCCAGCTCGATTCCACTGTGACCGCAGTTAAGGCAGCGGCATGTGTTTGTAGTGTGCTGCGTGGTTACCGCCTTTACTTTGGGAGGAATATCAGTGATGTCTTTTAATTTTATGTTGGTTACCTCAAGGTCAGAGGCGCCGCACGTGGGGCACATCTCCGGCATGTGCGTCTTGAACTTCGTGGGTTTGGGACGGCTGGTAACCCCCAGATGACCCTTTTGTGCGCCCGGTTTCTTCGGCTTGCCCCCTGGCTTGTCTGGTTTGTCACTGACTGTTCCGTTCTTTTTCTGGCCTATCGGCTTTTTGGATGATGGCGTGTGCGGGTTATCATGCTGCGCCAGTCTGCCCTCTGCTTTTGCAAGTCTGACACGCAGGTCTTCCGTACCTTTTTCAAGCGTAATGCGTTGCTGTTTTTCTCGGTCATACTTTGTCTTGAGCTTGTCATAGTTGAGTTTGAGAGAATTCATCGCTTCTTTGATCCTGCCATATTTTGTTTTAAATTCAAGGTATCTTTTTCTGTAAGTTGGCTTGGTCAATACTTTGGTCGCAAAAAAAATTATTTAATGAGCTAAAGCAAATTAGAATTATCTTTTTGTAAACAAATTTAATGTGTCATATTTCTGTCATATGCTCGGGTCAGGCGTGAAAAATGTGCCTATGCCACGTGAACAATTACATAATTTTTAACATTAGGAACGGTTGTGTTGATGAATATTTAAGGGATTGAAGTGAAATTCCGTCTCCCAATTATTCCTGACACACACTAGTTAATAGCGATCAGAAATTTTTAACCTGCAATTCGGAGAAGATCCTGAAAACGCCCTAAGTTTACAGTCACATGAAAACACCCACTAATTTATCAGTGCAAGGCGTTGGGTTCCGTAACATCTTCGAGTGGTAGATTACCACACTGGTGTATGGGTTTGTGAAGGTACAGACGCCTGAGATGGATCTTCCATAGAATCAACGTCAACATTATTTGTCTACGTTGTTTTGAAGACGAATATGTCTGGAGGATCTGGCTCTATGAACGATGATTTCCAACCGGGAAGATTTCGTGGGTCATTGGGGAGGAACTCCATAAATTGCTCAGCATGAGTTTTTTGAACCCAGGGCAATAAATCAGTACAGCAGTTCCAACTGACAACAAGTAATTCAGAAAAATCTAACCTTTCAATTTGATTGAGGTTCTTTGAATTTGCATAAAGCGCAAGAATTTTGGCAGAATGAGGCGTGGACGTCAAAGATCTTTTAGTTAATAGTCGGATTGTCTTTCCCTTAAATTCTTGGACTTTATTTTTGCGTAATCCTTCACATAGTTCTTCTCCATAGATCTCTTGCAAAATTTTTTTGTCTTTTGCAACCATAGAATTATCTAAAACATAGAGAAACAACTGCCGGTTAACATCAGAATCCAAAAGCCAGTTCATTCCGGCAATTAATGAAGGTCTGTCACCCGCATATCCTGGAATATATAACCGCGATTTATTTCCAAAGTCTAGGCTTCTATGTGTTGTTGGATCAGTGTGATTCATGCCAAATCTTCATAATACTCTTTTAAAAAATGTTAGCTCTGTGAAACTCTGAACGCATACAAAAACATCCTCGTCGTAACTCAGGTGATAGATCGACCCCTCTGTGCGACTGTGCTTCGCGCACTAGTGTGAATGGGGCAATCCGAGCTGCTGCGTTCCTGTGCTTCGCGCACTGACAGGTGATTGCAGCTTCCGATCCGTCAAAAGCAGTCCGCAGGAAGGTGATAAAAAGGATGAGGGATACTGAAATATGCTCCTGTCCTGAACTTGGTGTAATTGAAGAGTGCTGGCACCAGTTAAAGATTCAACCGTTCATGTACGAACATCACGAACATGTAAGCGGGCGCGCACGAGCAGCAATGAAATATCTGAGAACTACCCGTATTCAGTCAGAATATTGAACAATACCTGTTCAGAAAACCAATTGCAAAGACTTTCTGACGTCGCTATAGGTCACGGATGAAAGACGGCAGGCTCACGCAGGATCAAATCACAACACTGGCAGCGTAACCGACGCGTCTGACCACGCGCCATTCCTAGCGGAGCCACCGCACCATATCTCGGGTTCGAGAGATTTTATGGGTTGTGGAGGAACAGTGGCGCAACATGGGTTGTCACTGGCAGGTTCCGATACATGTCATGCCTTTGGTATCCTAGCACTAGAGGTGGCGTCTCTTTATTACTAGGACACGCCCACATGGATAAGGTTACTATCTTTTTAGTGGAACCCACGTCAGTCCTGGCTTCCTTTTGTAGAGAATAGGAATGTAGCTGCCGATCCTGCAATGCCTGCTATTATTGCTACTATGATTATTGGATCTATCTCCAACGTGGCAAGAATGTTCAAGGTAACAAGCAGTATGAGTGCAGCAACCCCTTTTGTAACCAGCCTTGTCTTCAACAGAAAACTGGCAAGACCTCCTGTAGCAATTTTCTGTTTCAGTACGAGAAATGTTACCATAATGGCCAAGATACCTATGATTGCTCCCATGATAGCCGATGTCGGGTCAATGGATACTATGATAGCTGATGTGGATTCAGTCGCGTTCAACGCTGTTAGTCCAACCATGGGATTAATTTGGCTTTAACCTCTTTTGAATGCATTGTACGAAAATCATATCGTCTAAGAACGATCAAGCGGACGGTACAAGAATACTTTAGACTGCACGGATCAAAGACGCAGATGAGGTCCAAACTGACTGACAAGTCTATCTAGTACGTCATACGGGAGCTGAAGAAGAGTCGGGACACAAGAACCGTGGTGGTGTTAGACGCTCACTCTCACAAGCCAGAGGGCGTGCTGAGGACGACCAAACGTCTGCGGAAGAAGGGACACGATATAAGATACTCCAGAATATACGGAATAATGAAGTCCAACGATCTGGTGGTCGACTTCCCAGCAAAGTCCAAGAGGTGAAAGTGGGTAAGGTACAAGCGATCCTACTCGAATGCCATGTGACACACAGACTGGCATGTCATGAAAGATCCACGCATGAGGGATCTGAACCTGATAACGTACCTTGACGACGCCTCCAGATGTGTCACGGGGGCAGTGCTGCTGGGCGCACATACTGCGGGAATCAGAGTTTATCATATGCGACAAAAAGACAAACCTGACGGCTGCCATGCTGCACCACAAGCTGCAGGAGCTGTATTGCGAGGCCAAACTGGAACCGCCTGACATCAGTGATACGTATCATATGGAACTGGTATGCCGTGCCTGGAGTGTAGCAAAAGCGTATGTGGGGCTGGACGACAGGTTTGCCATCCTGCTGGGGAACGCAGTGCCAGACCTGTTCACGTTCATACGTTATCCTGGCATGGAGCCTACTAACAACGAGTCTGAGCGTATGTTGCGCAAGGTGGTGATACACCGCAAGATCCGCCAAAAACTGGTAACTGTAGGAGGAAAGATCATGTTCGGCACCATAATGACGTGTCTGCTCACGTGGGACAAGAGGGGGTTGAATTGGTTCGAAAAACTGTCAGAAGCATTCTGGGCGACCTAACCTTTTACTTTTTAATGATCTGAACATTCAAATCGAACATAACACTTGGTTACTAATCAAATTCCTGTCATTCCACCATCAACTATAATCTTGCGCAAAAGTGGTGTTATTCTTATGCCATTATGTTCAGGTACTGCCTCGGTTAGTGATTGATAGTTTATTTCATAGTATGACGCAATATTTTGCAATAAATTAAAAGCATCATCATGATTTTTTTCAATAATGTATTCTAAACCTTGACGAGTTGTATTATTTATGAATGAATTAGAAAGATTCGATTGATCTATTTGAATTAGAGTATGATTTTCAATATCTTTTTTCATCTTTGGCCAAAAATTATTCAGTGCTGCAAATGAACTATGGTTTGAACAGATGAGACTCATACGAAGTAAAGAGTCCGGGTCATCTTCGATTATTTGTGCCAAGTCTATAAAAGATGTAGTAAGTATGCACCAAACAACTACAAGTGGCACCATAGCATCAAAATCCTGATCCTCTAAAAGTCCTTTCAGTATAAAATATTCTAAATTCAAAATTCGTTTGATTTTTCTAGGATTGGGTGGGCACCCATGAATTATGAAGTCTCTTTCAGCAGATATCAAATTATTAGGAACAATTTTATGAACAAATGCCTCAATTTGGGAAGCATCTTTTGGTGGTAGCGATAGCTTCAACTGAAAGATTTTATCGATATGTCGTCTTCCCTCTTCTAAGCCCTCTTTGTTGTTATATCTTAATTGCCATGCTCTTTCAATTTTTTCCATATCTGCAGCAATCACAAAAATAACGCCTCTAGCAGTCAGAAACATTTTGATTGCCTCTAGCATATCAAGAACATTATCAACATTGCATCTGTCTAGATCATCTACAAAAACAATCAGTCTTCCACCTTTGGTTATTTTCTCTAGATCTTCTCGGATGGTAGATATTTGCCTAGTAAATTCTTGAAAATGCTCTTTTACTTCACATTTTGACATTCCAATGCTTTTTCGCAGTGCCGCATCCAGTGCAAAACTTCCAATTGATTTAACTAGGCTTTTTGCATTATTTCCATAAACATCTAGTATTTTGTGTAGTAAAGCAGTGACTATGTCCATTCGCTCATACTCCCAAGCGTCAAATTCTAATGTTTTCCAATTACCTTGTTGTATTTTTGAATCGAGTTTTTTCTTAACTGCCTTGATAAGACTGGTTTTTCCACTTCCCCATTCCCCATGTACTGCAATAACGAAAGGAGTTTCAGTGTTATTGTCTTCTAAAACACTGGTAATCTGTTCGACAAATTTTTTGAATCCAAACAATAAATCTTCAGCTGGGTCATCCTTCACTAAATGACGATTTAGTACTAATTCTTTATGACTTGTCAATTACACTGATTAATTTCTAGACTTTATTAATGATCATTGATCTGGACCCCTTGTTTTAGTACCGTTTTTTGCATCTTTTTCCGAATGATTTCAGCCCTCATTTATTACCACCCTCCACTTTGCGAGCAAACTCATTGGGGGTGACATACCCCAGAGCCGAGTGTATTCTGTCGTTGTTGTAGTCTGCAAACGCTCTGGCCAACACCACTTCGGCGTCTTGGAACCTGACAAACTCATGGGGCCATACATACTCCCGTTTGAGCGTTCCATGGAAAGACTCTACGTGTCCGTTCTGTTCTGGCGTGTGCTTCCAGATGAACTCGTGCCGGATCCCCAACGCTTTCATTGCCTCCCGAAATTTGCGGCTGATATACTGTGAACCGTTGTCTGTCCTGAGCCTCAATCTTGGAACTTTTCCACCGGCCTCTGAGACGGCCTGCAGGACGGACTGAATCGCAGTGTCGGCCGTGGCCGCGGTGTCAAACATGTAAGCTGCCCACTTCCTGGTGAACACGTACAAGACGTTGAAACAGTAACACCATCCGTCCCTACCGCAGTGAATGTATGTAATGTCCGTCTCCCATAACTGGTTGGGTCCGGCTGGCTTGAATATCTTACGTCTGGATGTCCTGATTATGTCATTTTTCGTCTTTTGTGGCTCGTTCCAGCCTATTTTCCGATATATCCGCTGTATTTTCTTGCGGTTGGTGGACATGCCGGTCTCTTGGGAGATCTGCATCTATCCTCCTGATTCCGTACGTGGGACGCCTTGATGCTATCTGTCGCACCTTGTGGGTGATGCTGGCATCTATGGGGATCGCCCTTGGCTTTTTGGTGTAGTGCCAAGCGCATTTGGATACCCCGCAATACTGCAACGCCTTGTTCAGGCTCATGTATTCGACGGCCTCACTGACTGCCTTTGTCTTCATTGTTTTGCGCCCTCTCAAGTTTTTTTAAAATGTAGTTGGCCGCGGTAATCTCGCCTATTATACGCTTGAGATTCTCCACCTCCTTTGTGCGGATCTTGGCCACGTCCCCTCGGCCCGCCAAGGCTTGTTTCCCACCTGCCATGAATTTATCCTTCCAGTCTTGGAATGTGGCAGGTGAGATGTTGTGCTTGCGACGTAACTTGGCAGCAGACGTACAGGTATTCAAAAATTCCAGCACGATCCTGGCCTTCTCCTGCGGCATGCGTCTCTTGCTCATACCCATTTTGTTACCCCCTGTGCCAAAAAGCATTCGGATTTGATCGGTTCTATTCTAGAGGGGTCCGGCCCACTGTCTTGTCAGTCTTGGAGAGAATTCCGTTAAACCATTCATCACTGGGTGTTGTTCTGTGATGCGTATCTGCATCGG
>JAKZUU010000060.1:0-5538 GCA_047516405.1 Candidatus Nitrosopumilus sp.
CGGCAAGATTACCCTGGGTGACTCTATAGGTCCTGACGAATACCGCTTGTGGTCAAAGGATTCCTACAAGATAGGTTGCATACAGGACGCATATGACAAGCAGCTGTTACGGGACTGGCTGACTGCAAACGGATATCAAAAGCAGTTCGATGATCAGCGTGCTGCAAACAGGGAACCTGTACCGCCTGCAATACCTCCGGAGATCATCTCAAAGATGACCCGCCGTTATGTTGCCGCATATGAGCGGTTTTCAGGGAGTTCGTTGGGCTGACAGCAGTCTGTTTTTGGGTGCCGCTAGGCGACTAATCATCTCATACGATAACATATCCTTGCAGTGCCCTTAATTGGCATGTATGCTGCAGCAATAAAAAAAATAACGCTGAAAGTTCGGAGCCTGATTTTCAGGCCGTCAACAGCCTGTGACAGTGCAATCTAAAGGGCTTATTTTTTGTAAACTTGAGATCTGTGCTTTATCTTTACTAACTGCAAAATCATTTTATCATTTGCTATATTTACAATTCCACGATACACACCGACTCTGAACTTGTAGAATGGCAAATTCGTCATTTTATCTATATGCTCATAGGGGTTATCCTGCGCCATTTCCTCAAGTTTCAAAATTATTTTTCTGGCAATTTCAGGGGGCACTCTGTCAAGATCTTTTTCCGCCTTGACAGTAAAAAGCACAGTCCAGATCATTTTAGATTGTACTTGGATTTCATCTGCTCTAATGTCTTGAATTTGCCTTCCTCAATCTCCAAGATTGATTTTTTGATGTCCAGAATATCTTCTTGGGTTAGCAGCATCCGGTCTTCTTCGGATTGGGACTTTAAAATTCGGTTGAACATATCTTCAAAAGACTCTCTGTTATGATTTTTGAACTGTTCCCATTTTTTCTTTGAGGCCTTTGAGACTGCAATACTAGTATTCTCCATAGGTATCTATATGCATCTATAGTATTTAACAATTTGTAGATTGACATCCTGTCGGACTGTAAAAGGCCGGATCGGGCACACAAAGTCAATCTTCCTCAATCACAATAATCTGAATTCTGCCCCCTTCAAATCATCCTGTTGTCAAACCCGGAGATCAAGATTCCAAGGGACAAACCGGTCAGAACGGCAGGCGGATGTCTGAAAGAAAGGCTTCCTGACGGGCAACACACATCTCAGAAAGGAAAAATCATCTTTGGGGTTTGGCATCACGTACCGCATCTTCCTTTCGGTCCGGCCGCTGGCTGTTCTGTGCCCTTGTACGGCAAAAACGTAAACAGGCGCAGAACGGCCCTGCAGGTCTTACCTGTCATGTTTTCTGGAGATTGCTCTCCGGCATCCGTTGCCGCCGTTACCTTCTAAAAATCCAGCATTGCCAAGGGTGCCGTAAGAATTTGCCCTTACATTGTGGCATGCAAGCCATACTCCTTTGCGGCTTGCTTTTGCACCGTGGCAGCCGACCGACCATCCGTGAATCCCCTTTTTTTGGCCGTCGGCAGCGATGTTTTGCCTTCTGACCGGTCTGAAAACACGTCTTACGCTGCACGCTTTGCTGAAAACTCGAATTGCATTTTCACGGCCCTGCAGGATGCCTGCATTCCGCCCGTTTTCCCCCTGACGGCGCCCTTTTTGCCGATCCGTGGGTTTTTTCAATCCGTTATGATAATTATCAGTATGATTGAGGATTTATTATAATGGTATATGTTTACTGATAGCGCTATAATATTTATTACAATGGTATATGTTTATTGGAATCAATACAATATTTATTGTAGCATTTGAACATCAATTGTTTCAATATTTGTCGTAAGACTGCCAAATTATTAAAAGCACTTTGATATTTTTGATATTTCACGACATTTTTGACAGCGGTACAATATTTTAGTGTAAAAAAATTGATGTAATTAGACAAAAAATATGGTGCAAGGATCTTTTAGGCTATCTTGTAGACATTCTAATATGTCAACACTCTTGGAAAAACAAATCAAGGTCAATCGTATTGTTACAACCAGCACCAAACATGCACGCGCCATTGAGGATCCTCTACGCGCCAAAATTATGGAGGCTCTGTATCATCAAGCATTGTCTGCCGATCAGATCTCCTCTATACTGAACAAGGCAGGACACAAAAAAGCCCTTACAACTGTGCGACATCACCTTGAGATACTAAAGGAATCAGGACTGATTGAAATTGCAAGAATTGAAGAGTCACGCGGTGCCATCTCAAAGTTTTACAGCACCTCTACAAAATTATTGGATTTTCAAATTCCATCCGATTTTGATTCTACGTACTCTCAAATCATCAGCTCCACCTCTACAAAAATAGAAAAAATTCTCAAAGGATTGACTTCAAAAACTACCCAGTCAAAGGGTAAGAAATCCGAAGAATATTCCCAATATCTGATAATGGAGATAATGAACAGGGCGATGACTAGCATTCTTGAAAAACCACGTGGAAAATAACCGCGGTTTTGTTTTGATTGTTTAGAATCTCTCTGAATTTTTATAGTCTGATTGTCAAGACAACTGGCGCATGGTTCGTCAGCATACGCGCAATATGCGATCTATCTGGCAGCATTTCTAAGACTATTTTTCAGAAACGATCCTTTTTTTACTGCCGGTGATTCGGTGTATACTGCCAGCAGTTTGTTTGGAGGAATCAATGGCAACTGCCGCATATTGATTAATACTATGGACACACAAAGAAAAAGAATATGAAGACATTCTGAGGAGTTTTTCTGCACACTATCTGTCCTAGTATTGGCTATCTTGTATGATTCATCAAAGCATTGTTGCTCAAATTATTATTATTATTGTTGTTGTTATCAAGACCCTTAAATTGCTAGCAGTACAACAAAGGTGTTTATTCTGGAGCAATAATGACGAAGCATTTTAAGGATCAGGTCTGGCAAAATTTTTGTTGTTTGAACCATGTTCTCATATGTGTTAAATCACTATATTTCTAAATTCGAATTTTGAAATATTATAAATTGTAGCTGCAAATCACCTATTTCTGCAGCACGGAACCTGACATGCAAGATGAACCATGCGTGCTGGTTTAAGTTAATGGAATGGCATATCAATACACGCATCAGAAATCAAATGCATCTGATCTAATAAAAAACGGTTGGCAGTGAGTTGATTTGTGTATGATAATTAAAATTAGTAATAAAATTCAGGGCTAAAATGTAATTAAATCAATAAAATAAATTTGAAAAAAATCAGTAAAGACAGCTTGTATTTATCTGCCTTTTTTTGAAGTGGTTTTACGGTTAGGGGCAGATCTGCTCTTTGAACCTGACGCCTTTTGTTTAGCTGCCGTTCTTTTTGGAGTTGTTTTTTTAGCTGCAGCTTTTGGTCTTGGAGCTGCTGTCTTCTTTGCTGCAGCTTTTGGTCTTGGAGCTGCAGCTTTCTTCTGACTAGCTGCTTTTGTTTTACCCGCACTGCTCTTTTTAGCAGCTGCGGATTTTTTAGCTGTACCGGCTTTAGCTTTTGCCATGGTTTTTGTTAAAACTATGTCTGTTATATGTTAAACGTCGTACATAGCTACGCTAATCACGGAAAAATTTGACAATTTTTTTAGATTTTTTGTAATCTATGACTCGCAATTTATTATGCAAACAATAGCAGTATCCACAGTTGACTGTTCTTTTTGGGGCCTTACAATAACTTTGTACTGCTTCTCTTCATCAAACGGAACATCAAACTGTGTTGTTCTCTCAACTGCATTGTTTGGCTCCAACCCCTCCAAAAGCAGATCTTTTGATGAAAACTCCCCGTACACTGCCTTGTGTTTTAGTTCTCTTTCATCAACAACTAGGTAGAACTGTCCTCCTGAAAGCAGCGTTCTTTCATCGCTTATGTTCTTTGCAACAATTCCAATTATCACAAATGTGTTATCTGGCACAACCTCTTTGCTTCCGCCACTTGTTCCCTCAAACGTGATTATGTATTCTACCGGCCCTACAGTAATTGTTTGCCCTGCAACTGCCTCGATATAGTTTGTCTGGTACTGTATATACGTATAATTTGCAGCTGCCATCGAGACAATTACCGCACCAATCACAGCTATAACGCCGATACGTACCATACAACATCTTCAATTGTGTGCTTATATATGCTTAAATCTTCCCGGCCGTGTCTGGGGGATTGGTCAAATATGAAGACCGGACTCAAAATCCCATCTCTTGCATCTATTTTTGTGATAGTGGTGTCTGTATACCTATTTGTTGTTTTGAGCGGCTATTTGCCATACGATGAAGGAATTTTCCTATACCTTTACTCTGATTATTCACTCAAGTCAGAAAAATATCCTGCCGGCTCTATAACCGTAATTACCGACGAGGATCTAAAAGACGTACCTGAATTAAGAGAGTTAATCCACAAGGCCCTTTCAAAAGAATACCCATTGAACACTGTAGGTGGCGTGTCTGTAACCTTTGAAAACCTGGATCGTTTTCAGCGCCAATACGCTGAAATTTTAGCTGCAAAATATTCAAAAAACTCTGCCGATTTCTTTACTTATGACTACAGCTTTGCATCAGACGAGGACTTGGCGGACAACTCGACGCATTATATACGCGTGCTTGAATGTGGTTATTTTGAATATGACGGCAAACAATACGGTTTGTCTTCCAACCGTCTGCGCTTTCCATCCGTTGAAAGTGACGATCAGAGGCGTTTGGAGGTTTATGAAATACGCCAGCCTCTTCAAGAAGGGGATCACGTATGGGCTGTTTTGTCCGAAGAGCGGATATCCCTTATGCCCTCAATCATTGATGCCATTGCAGATATAGGCCAGTATCAGGAGGGCATCAAGGTTCGCTCACTTGGACTTCCACCATCAACTGTCGACAGACATAAGGACTGGAAAACAAACATCCTTGACGATTATCACTCGTTTGAATACAACGGAAAAATTTTTTTGATTACTTTTTGGATTGCATAGACGGTTCTGGTTGCTGTACAAAACCTGCTTGAAGAGGCTGCCGCTACGCCGACCGGGATTTCAGCTCGCAATGCCTGTTTTTGCATCAGCGTAAATTTCTGACTTGTAATCGTGCATTTTATCGTGCCAATCGTAACAGTTCGGGCTCATGAAGTGAAAATTAGCGGCATCATTCAAAATTGCTCAATTACACACACATTTCCTCAGAAACATATTTAGCTGGGAAGTGTTTTAGAGCAAGGCATGACACCTGGATTTGATCCGACTCAAGTGGATTGGAACAACTCAGATGTAGAATACCTGATGAAGAATTTTGAGAGGGCGATGACAGATCGCCGTGATGAGATTGCATTACTAACAAAATCAAACAATCAGATGGCATCCTAAAAAGAACAGATGGCATCCAAGAACATGGAACTGGAAGAAAGGTGCCTTGCACCTTTAGACAAAATACGACAAACTCATTGAGATGTACAACGAGCTCCGTGACGGTGCAGGTAGTGGTGCCGTCTCTGGGAATACTCCAAAGGATTCGGATGCCGGATCCGGGACTACGGCCAAGCAACACTCAAGAGACAGCAGGAGGAGCAGCTACAA